>JAJZHJ010000217.1 GCA_021804525.1 Bacteroidota bacterium
AAACAAGATTTGCTTTTAAAAGATTTAATTGCATCTTATAATCCTTCAATTAACAAGGCATCTTTCGAACTGCGACTGAAAGATACGACACAAAACAGTTTACATGTGCTTTTGCAAAAAGTAGATGAAGCCGTTGCAGCCACCAATTAATTTATAATATCCCCTTTACCGTGCATACCATTGAATTAAACCAAGTTGTTCCTGAGCCGATAGCCGATATTGCCGCGCATGATTTAGCTATTTGGTTCATTGAACGTCGCTTCGAGCGTGGACAACGTTATTTAATCAAATCAGAATCGGGCAAAGGAAAATCGTCGTTGTTCGATTTTTTCTATGGACGGCGCACTGATTTTCACGGAACAATTTCGTTTGATGGAGAATCAATTCAATCGCTTCGTATCAAAGATTGGACGAAAATCCGACAACAACATCTTAGTCTTGTTTTTCAAGGGTTTCGTCTTTTCCCTGAGTTGACGGTGTGGGAAAATTTGCAACTAAAAAATCAGTTGACTCATTATTTATCTGCTGAAAAATTAAACAGGTTACTGGAAGCAGTGGGTATTTCGGAAAAACGAAACACTGCTTTAAGATGGCTTTCGTATGGTCAGCAACAACGAGTTGCCATCGTGCGTTCGCTTTGTCAACCGTTTGATTTTCTTATGCTTGATGAGCCATTTAGTCATTTGGATGAACTTAATCAACAAACAATTTGTTCTCTTGTTTCTGACGAATTACGGGAACGAGGTGCAGGGTTGCTCCTTTCTTCCTTGGGAGAAGATTACTTTTTTGAGTTTGATGAGAAGTTGGCCTTGTAATTTTTATTCGTTGCAAAGTCAACGACTTTAAACCGTCTGTTTTATGTTACTCTGGCATTTATTGCGTAAAAATATTGCTATCGGGCAATTAGTTGGCTATATTCTTGCCACGCTTTTGGGATTAACGATCGTGTTGATGTCAATTCAATTTTTCACCGATATCCGGCCGGTATTCAGTGAGAAAAAAGGTGTTTTTGCACGTGATTATTTAGTGATTAGCAAAAAAGTATCTATCTTCAAAACGTTGAAAATATCAACGACTTCTTTTTCGAAAGATGAGATGAAAGAGATTTCCGATCAGCCTTTTGTAAAGCGATTAGCTGGTTTTACCACAGCCACTTTTCGTGTGTATGCTTCGATGGCAATGGGCGGAAAGGTTGCAAATCTGGGCACTTCATTGTTTTTTGAATCGGTACCCAATCAATTTCTGGATATTAAGCCGGAAGATTGGAAGTGGAATGAAGGGAGCAACTTTATTCCGATTATTTTGCCTCGTTCTTATTTAACCCTTTATAATTTTGGATTTGCTCCAAGTCAAGGCCTTCCGCAATTATCGGGGAGTATGTTGTCGAAATTAGACCTGACGATTGAGTTGACAGGTAATGCCAAAGATGCTCTTTTCCATAGTCGTATTGTAGGTTTTACCGATCGGATCAACTCCATTTTAGTGCCACAGTCTTTCATGGAATGGGCAAATGCACAATTTGGAACAGCATTGACACCTCCGTCACGGTTGATTCTTGAACCATATAATTTGACAGATCCGCGCATGGGTGATTTTTTCGCTTCGCATGATTATGAGGTGGCCAATGACAAAGCGGCAGCGGGAGAAGCTTCTTCTTTTTTGAGGACTTTGATATTCGTGGTGCTTGGTGTCGGTGTGATTATTACCCTATTAGCATTGGGGTTGATGTTGCTGAGTATCAATTTGCTGATTCAGAAAAATCATGAAAAGATTGAGAATCTTGCATTAGCAGGTTATTCGGCATCAGTAATTGCACGCCCTTACCAAGGCTTGGTGATTGTCATCAATAGTATTATTTTTTTGCTATCATTTTTGATGGTGAGTTATTTACGAGATTATTACATTGCGATGTTTTCATCTTCACTTCATATCGACGAAACCGCTTGGGCATGGAACAATCTCATTTGGGGAGGAGGCATCATTCTTGGTCTTACCATTGTGAATAGCTTGTGGGTTTATTTGAAAGTACGAGAAATACGTCGATAAATAAACTAAATGGATTCGCCTTTTAGATATTTCCTTTAGCTTGTTTTGAGAAAATCTGTATTAGTCCTTGTTTTATTAATAATGTCGTCCTAATAACCTAGATTCTCAGTTGAATGGGGTGACGTTTTCTGTTTGGCAGATAGAAAATTAAGTCCTAACTTTGCACCTTGAATTTTCAGACAATATAATGTCCAATTTATTAATTGTAACAACCCACTCGTTTATGGAAGAGCAACAAGAAAACATCGTGGAAGATGTAAAAACTCCAGCCGCTGAAGAAGCTGCACCTCAAGTCGTTGAGTCCAACGATCAACCTCAACAAGCTGTTGAGCCTATCCCACAACCAGCCGTGGCAAAAGAGACGGAAAAAGTAGTTGTGCCCACAGAAGATTTTGATTGGGACGTGTATGAAAAAGGAGACTTCGTAGCCGTAGATCGCGCCGAACTCACAAAAAAATATGATGTAACGCTGAATACCATCAAGGAAAAAGAGGTGGTAGAAGGAACCGTCATTGCAATGAACAAACGCGAAGTAGTTGTTAATATAGGATTTAAGTCTGATGGCATTATTTCGTTGAATGAATTTCGCTATAATCCCGAATTGAAAATCGGTGATAAAGTTGAAGTTTTTATTGAGAACCAAGAAGATAAAAAAGGTCAGCTTTTGCTTTCGCATAAGCAAGCACGTACTTCCCGTTCATGGGATCGCGTCAATGCTGCTCTTGAGCATGATGAAACGATCAAAGGCTTTGTAAAATGTCGTACTAAGGGTGGTATGATTGTTGATGTGTTTGGTATTGAAGCTTTCTTACCTGGTTCACAAATTGATGTGCGTCCAATTCGCGATTACGATGTGTTTGTGGGAAAAACTATGGAATTCAAAGTGGTTAAAATCAATCATGAATTCAAAAATGTGGTTGTTTCGCACAAAGCGCTCATCGAAGCAGAACTTGAACAGCAAAAGAAAGAAATCATTTCGAAACTCGAAAAAGGGCAAGTACTCGAAGGTACTGTCAAAAATATCACCAATTACGGCGTATTCATCGATTTGGGCGGCGTAGATGGTTTGATCCACATTACCGACCTTTCATGGGGACGTGTTTCACACCCTGATGAAGTGGTTAAATTGGATCAAAAACTGAACGTGGTTATAATTGACTTCGATAATGAAAAGAAGCGTATTGCCTTAGGTTTAAAACAATTAACTCCTCATCCATGGGATGCTTTGGATGCTAACCTGAAAGTTGGCGATCAAGTAAAAGGCAAAGTAGTTGTTGTGGCTGACTATGGTGCTTTTGTTGAAGTGATGCCTGGCGTAGAAGGATTGATTCACGTTTCTGAAATGTCGTGGAGTCAACACTTGCGCAGTGCACAAGACTTTTTGAAAGTGAGTGACGAAGTTGAGGCTGTTATTCTGACACTTGACCGCGAAGAGCGCAAAATGTCATTAGGTATTAAACAGCTAAAGAAAGATCCGTGGGTCAATATCGAAGAAAAATATGCACTTGGATCAAAACATACTGCTAGAGTTCGTAACTTTACTAATTTTGGTGTGTTTGTGGAAATTGAAGAGGGTGTAGATGGATTGATTCATATCAGCGATCTTTCATGGACGCGTAAGATTAAACACCCATCAGAATTTACACAAATTGGTGCAAATATGGATGTTGTCGTATTGGAAATTGATAAGGACAACCGTCGTTTAAGCTTAGGTCACAAACAATTGGAAGAAAATCCATGGGATGTATTTGAAACAATTTTCAAAGTCGATAGTATTCACGAAGGTACAATTATTGAATTACTCGATAAAGGCGCTGTCGTTTCATTGCCTTATGGTGTTGAAGGGTTTGCCACTCCAAAACATTTGATCAAGGAAGATGGAACAGCAGCAAAATTAGAAGATAAATTGTCTTTCAAAGTGATTGAGTTCAATAAAGATGCAAAACGTATCATTGTATCTCACAGTCGTATTCATGAAGATGAGCAGCGAGCTGCTTCTGCGCCGGCAGCCGAAAAAAGAGAAGCCGCTGCAAAGAAAGGGAAAAAGCCTGTCAATGAAGAGTCTGTATCAAATGCACCTGCAACTCCTGCTTATGAGAAAACCACTCTTGGAGATATTCAACAATTGGCTGATTTAAAAGATCAATTGTCTGAGGCTGAACACACACAAGCTGTCAAGGCTGCTGAAG
>JAJZHJ010000218.1 GCA_021804525.1 Bacteroidota bacterium
AATGCAACGGGCATCAAACGATTTCGCCGGCCAAAGCTTGGGCTCGCGTCAATAATAGCGAAAGTCCACAATTGTATCCGGTTTTCCCCTGGGGAATTTATGGGATTGGCCGTCCTCATTTGAATATCGCATTAAACACATGGAAGTACGATCCTGATGTAAAAAAATTCGAAAGCTACGTCGGCTGGAAACAAGATAATATTTGGGCAGCACGCTTGGGCCTGACACAAGAAGCCAAAAAGTTGACTGAATTAAAACTAGCCAATTCCCAACGACGTTTCCCAGCATTTTGGGGGCCAGGCTTCGATTGGTCTCCTGATCATAACTGGGGCGGAACAGGAATGATCGGCTTACAGAACATGCTGATGCAGTGTGTTGGAAAGAAAATATATCTTTTCCCTGCATGGCCAACAAACTGGAACGTCCATTTCAAACTGCACGCTCCATATCAAACCATTGTAGAAGGAGAACTTGAAAATGGTCAGATTAAAGACCTCTCTGTATTTCCTCAATCAAGGACAAAAGATGTTATTAATATGCTGGTGCAAAACGTCCAAAAATAGATATTATCAACCAACTACCATGATAACTAACTTATAAATTGTAACCAAGTATTTCTTTATAAACAAACTACAAACGACTTCACGTATTAAAAAGTTATCATCAATGAAATCAATGCATTCTTGGATGTTGGCCATCAGCATCTTTTTATCAACTAATTTTCTGCATGCAGAAATTGTTATTCCCAAAATTATTGGAAATAATATGGTGTTACAATGTAATAAAACGGTACCCATTTGGGGAATCGCATCAAAAGACGAAAAAATAACGGTAATATTTAATAACCAACACAAGCAAACAACCGCTGACAAAACAGGACATTGGATGGTAAAGCTCAGCCCGATGAAAGCTTCGTTCAATCCTTCCAAAATGATTATTAAAGGAAACAACGATCTCATTCAATTAAACAACATCCTCATTGGCGAAGTATGGATATGTTCAGGCCAATCAAACATGGAATATTCGATGCGTAGGAGCTGTAAAATACAAGACAAAGCAAAAGGCAAGCATCCAACTGAAAATGATATTCTAACAGCCAATAATTCATATATCAGAATCTTTCTGGTAAGACGTAAATATATGTCACCCGATCCTAACCATCAAGGATGGGATTCCGCAATGGGGAGATCACTAAGGCCGTTTTCAGCAGTAGGCTATTTCTTCGCTAAAAATTTATACAAAAAGCTACATGTACCCATTGGAATGATATCTTCAGCTGTGCCAGGAAGCCGAATAGAACCATGGATCAAAGCAAGCAAATTAAATATCTCTCCTAAATTAAAAAATGGAGAAATACTTGATCCATTATCCGAAGATAAAGGTAACCCGGGAGAATTCTATACCACTATGATTCAGCCTCTAATTCCATTTTCAATTCGCGGATTTCTTTGGTATCAAGGAGAATCAAATTGTTTTCTAAATGAGGATATCCGTTATGCCTACAAAGTTCAAACACTCATAACAAGTTGGCGTCATGATTGGAAGAATTCCAAACTTCCATTCTATTTTGTGCAAATTGCTCCCTATATTTATTCTGCAGGTAATGATGGGCGTGGACGTACAGTTGAAACATTACCAAAATTATGGGAAGCACAAGCGCTTGACTTAAAAGTTCCTCATACAGGAATGGTTACGATTACCGATCTTGTCGATAATATCACCAATCTCCATCCTAACTATAAATGGGAAGTAGGACGCCGGCTCTGCTTGGTAGCTTTAAATAAAACATATGGATTCAAAAACATCATTTGCTCAGGGCCAACATTTAAATCGCTAAAAATTAAGAATCATATTATTGATTTAAGCTTTAACAATGTGGAAGGAGAGTTAATGAGCCGCAACGGTGATCCTCTCACATGGTTCTCTATTGCCGGCGCTAATAAAAAATTTGTCCGAGCCTTTGCTGTCATAAAAGGGAACAATGTCATCGTATCGTCACCGAAAGTCAAATATCCCTACTTCGTGCGGTTTGGATGGAACGAAGCAGCTCAATCCAATTTTATCAATAAAGCAGGATTACCCGCTGTCCCTTTCCGCAGTGATAATCCCTGGGAAAAATTGTTTAAGTAATGTTTGGCCAATGAGCTTTGGAGGGATTCACGCATGGAATGAGCAAAAACATATTTATCTATTTTGATAAATATGTTTTTCATCTTATACAACAAAACTGCAAAAAAGAAATAGGGAACGCTATCTATTCTGAGATGACTTCACTTAAAGACACATCAAAGCACTATTTTACAAAGCTTTATAATTAGAAATGGAGACCTTTCTATTTCCCTTTTTTTGTGCGGTAGTCTTTGGGAGAATGGCCAATGTGTTTTTTAAATTGCGTGGAAAAGTGTTCCGCATTATCATAATGCAGGTTGAAGGCAATCTCTTTGATGGATAAATTACTGGACAACAATGCATCCTTGGCAGCTTGCATTTTTAAAGTTTGAATATAACAAGCAGGAGAAATACCCGTAAATTCCTTGAATGTTTTGCGAAACCATGAGTAGCTCATGTTGAGTTGCTCAGCAATTTCTTCAGGCGTAATTTTTGCATACAGATTTTCACGGATAATCATTTTTGCCTTTGTCATGTGCAACACCGTGAAGTTTTCAAATTGTTGCTCTTTGTCATACGCTAATGCTAAACCAAGAATATGATTGGCAATACCTGCCAGCACTTGTTGATAAGCAATACTCTCTTTCGTCGCAACTTCAATTGCTTGTTGATAAAGAGAAAGAATTTCGTCTCGTAAGCCAACTTTATAAATGCTGTTTTCTTGATTTAAAAAGCCATTGAGTAGACGTTGATCCATAGACGATCCTCTGAATCCAATCCAGTACTCACTCCATCCTGTGTCTTTATTTGGAGCATAACTATGCCATTTTGAAGGAATTATTGAAATAATATCTCCTTCATTAACCTCAACCCATTCATTTTTTGAAGTATAGAATTTACCACCTCCCTGAGTGATATAAATCAGCTGAAATTCGTTGAGAGTACGTCCGTCACGTTGAGTAAAAAAATATTTATCAGGATGGCCAACCTGTGGCGGATAGACATCAAAGTTTTTGTGAATCTGATGAAACCCGACTGTAGTGACAATAATTCCCCATAATAAATCGCGTTCTGTAGTCACGAGATATTTGAGCTTTATCGAATTGTTGTTCTCAATTTTCATCGAATGCACTTTCCTGTTTTGGGATGCAAATATAAGAACAATTTGCACAAATAATATAGTACTGTGCAGAAACATTTTACTAATGTGCTTTTATATCAAAAAACAAAGATGAAGTGTCAATTCTTTCAATTATTACGAAATAAACTTATACTACTTTTACCTCGAATTAAAATGATGACTTTAAAAAATCAAAAGAAAATGAGAAATAACTCAGACATAGAGCAAAAGTACGCTTTCGCAAAAGAAAAATTTGAAACCATTGGTGTAAATGTAGATGCTGCATTAGCACAATTACAAGCCATTTCTTTATCACTTCATTGCTGGCAAACAGATGATGTCACTGGCTTTGAGAATACCAATGCGCAACTTTCAGGTGGTATTCAAGCAACCGGAAATTACCCGGGAAAAGCAAGAACCATTGATGAAGTACGTCAAGATATCTCAAAGGTGAAAGAACTTTTACCAGGTGATCATCGTCTGAGCTTACATGCCATTTATGGCGATTTCAGTGGAAAAAAAGTTGATCGCGATCAAATAGAACCCGAACACTTTCAAAGTTGGATCGATTGGGCAAAAGAAAAAAATTTGAAACTTGATTTCAACAGCACCAGCTTTTCACATCCTAAAAGCGGAGATCAAACTTTGTCACATCGTGATAAGGGAATCCGTGATTTTTGGATCGAACATACCGTTCGTAGCCGTCGTATCGCAGATGAAATGGGACGGCAACAGGGAAGCAAAGCATGTCACAATTTATGGGTACACGATGGACAAAAAGACATTACAGTCGATCGTTTTCTCTATCGATCTTACCTCAAAGAATCTCTTGATCAGATATTTGCCCATAAGTTTGACTACGTAAAAGATAGCGTAGAATGTAAATTGTTTGGAACCGGACTTGAAAGCTTTACGGCGGGTTCGCACGAATTCTATTTAGGCTATGCCGTGCAAAATCAAATCATGGCAACATTGGATATGGGACATTTTCACCCT
>JAJZHJ010000219.1 GCA_021804525.1 Bacteroidota bacterium
GCAACCGGCTTCAAAAGAGGCTTTGTTAGCAGTAACTAGAGATGGACGGACAATTGCCGAATTGATTACGGATCGTTCTGGAATTACCGGTGAAAAAATGGAACTGGATTTTTATGAATTTGTGACTGGAAAGAGCGTTTCTTTCTATATCCATCCGGGAAACAAATTGGCAACTATTGTCGCTTTTGCTGAAGAATCAGTTGACTATCAAGTGGGGCGTGACGTTGCCATGCAAGTGGCTGCAATGAACCCTGTTTCGTTAGATCGTTCTTCAGTACCCGCTGATGTTGTAGAAAAAGAATTGGAAATTGGTCGCGATAAAGCTCGTCAAGAAGGCAAGCCTGAAGCGATGCTTGACAAAATTGCACAAGGACGTTTGAATAAATTCTATCAGGAGTTCACTCTGGTTGAACAAGAATTTATCAAAGACAGCAAAATCACCGTTGGCCAATATGCCAAGCAAAATAATGCGACTCCTATTGCCTTTAAACGTGTTACACTGAATCAAGATTAAGCGACGATTTTTTTTGATATTATTTAAGCAGCCGGTTAGTTTTAGCCGGCTGTTTGCTTTGTATCTTTGAGAGCAGTTGAGAAATCAATTCAATAAGATTTACGTTAACAACATTCGATCTTATCTTTTTATTTTTATACCGATGGCTATTATCAAGAGTGTGAGAGGATTTACTCCTCAGATTGGAAAAAATTGTTTTATTGCCGATAATGCAGTGATTGTAGGCGACGTGATCATTGGTGATAATTGCAGTATTTGGTTTAGCGCTGTTATTCGCGGAGATGTCAATTCCATACGAATTGGCAATCATGTAAACATTCAAGATGGCGCTGTTCTGCACACACTTTATCAAAAATCAACCATATTGATAGGTGATTATGTTTCAGTGGGGCATAATGTTACTATTCATGGAGCAACGATACGTGATTATGCTTTAGTAGGAATGGGATCCACAGTGCTCGATTATGCCAAAGTAGGTGAAGGCGCTATTGTGGCTGCAGGGGCTTTGGTGCTAAGCAAAACGGAAATTGAACCATATACTATTTGGGCTGGTGTTCCAGCCAAATTTGTAAAAGAGATGGAACAAGAACAATCCATCGAGATCAATCAACGCATTGCCCACAATTATGAGATGTATGCAAGCTGGTATCAACAAGAAGAGTGATTTCAGGTAAGTAATAAGTCTGTCAGAAGAATATCAAAAAGAAGGATAAGCACGCTGCTATTGACAACTGCATTGGTACTGGCTACCCCTACTTCCAATGCACCTCCTTTGGTATTATAACCGTAATAAGAAGATACGGATGCTATGATAAATCCAAAAAAGATCGACTTAATAATGGAGTAAGTGACGTAGAACGGAATAAAATCGTACTGAATGCCGTAGATAAAGTCGGATACCGTGATAATACTTGAAAAAACGCCTACACCATAACCTCCGATAATACCCAGAAACATGCTGAAAATTACCAAAAATGGCATCATGACAACTAATGCAATGATTTTTGGTAGAATTAAATAGTTTGCCGAATTAACACCCATTGTTTCAAGTGCATCAATTTGCTCAGTAATACGCATGCTCCCAATCTCCGAAGCGATGTTAGAACCCACTTTACCGGCCAACAGGAGACAAAGAATAGTGGACGAAAATTCCAACAAGAGTGTATCGCGTGTTACCAAGCCTGTTGAATAGCGTGGGAGAAGAGGATTTGAGGTGTTAAGCTGAGTTTGTATGGTCATGATAGCTCCCATAAAAATAGAGATAATAATGACAATACCCACCGATCGGAGTCCCAATTTTTCAAATTCCAATGGCAACTGACGGAAAAACATCCGCCATTGATCAGGAAATGTAAAAACTTGCTTCATCAATAAAAAATAGCGTCCAACGGCTCGCAGTACTTTCATAACCCTCTATTTTTTCTTTTTGTGCAAAGATAAGGAAAAAACATTTGTCCCAAGTAATCCTATGGATTGTTTTCGAAAGAACCCGTTGCCGTCACTCCAAAAAATGGATTATCTTTGTTGTCCACTATTGTTTGTGTATTATGATTGATCCTTCTACCGTAGATAAAATAATGAACGCAGCTCAGATACTTGATGTTGTGTCTGATTTTGTCACATTGAAAAAGAGAGGGGTTAATTATGTCGGATTGTGCCCATTTCACGAAGAACGAACTCCTTCGTTTAGCGTTTCTCCGGCAAAAGGCATTTGTAAGTGTTTTAGTTGCGGCAAAGGCGGCAATGCGGTGAACTTCATCATGGAACATGAGCAAATGAGTTATTATGAAGCGCTGAAGTATTTAGCCAAGAAATACAACATTGAAGTCGTTGAAAAGGAGTTGACTGCCGAAGAAGTTGCACAACGAAACGATCGCGAAAGCATGTTGGCTGTGAATAAATTTGCACAGCAATATTTTACTTCCTTATTGTTTGATTCTTCAGAAGGGCGCAATGTAGGATTGGCATATTTTCATGAACGTGGGTTTCGTGACGATGTGATTCGGAAGTTTCAGCTAGGTTATTCGTTGGAGCAGCGGGATGCCTTTACAGTTGCGGCACTCAGCAAAACCTATAAAAAAGACTTCCTTGTAAAAACTGGACTTTCGATTGATCGTGAAAGCAGTTCTCCATTCGATCGTTTTTGGGGCAGAGTTATGTTTCCTGTGCATTCTCTTTCGGGAAACGTAGTTGCTTTTGGCGGACGAATATTGAGAAAAGACGATAAGACCGCCAAATATGTTAACTCACCGGAATCGGAAATCTATCATAAAAGCAATGAGTTATACGGTATTTATTTTGCAAAACAGGCCATTGTAAAATATGAACGCTGTTTCTTGGTGGAAGGCTACACAGATGTGTTAGCCATGCATCAAGCCGGCATTGAAAATGTAGTCGCTTCGTCGGGCACTTCGTTGACCAAAGGGCAGATTCGACTTATTCATCGATTTACGGAGAATGTAACTGTACTATATGATGGTGACGCTGCCGGTGTCAAAGCTTCGATTCGCGGTATCGACATGTTACTTGAAGAAGGACTTAATATCAAAGTGGTGTTGCTCCCTCAGGGTGAAGATCCCGATTCGTATGCCAAAAGTCAGGATGCAACCCAATTTATTGATTACATCAAAAAACATCAAACCGATTTTATTCGATTCAAAACGTCGTTGCTACTTGATGAGGCCGGCAGCGATCCGATTAAGCGAGCTGCTCTCATTGGAGATATTGTACGAAGCATTGCCATTATTCCCGACCGTGTCATTCGTTCGGTGTATGTGAAAGAGTGCAGTACGTTGTTGGAAACAGACGAAAAACTGCTTTATGCCGAAATTAGTAAATACCAGAACGGACGTTCATTTCAAAATGCCGACAGGGTAATAACTGTCAAGTCGAATGAAGATACTCTCCCTTCTCCCGAAGTAACGCATCAATTTGTTGCTTGTGAAGAAGAAGAACGTAATATTATTCAGTATTTAATCCGATATGGAGAACGGGAATTATACGCAGCACCAGATGAAAAACAAGAAGGCAGGACGGTTTCCATATCCGTAGCACGCTATTTTCTAACTGAGTTAGCGCATGATCATCTTACTTTTGCACATCCTTTGCATGTATCCATATTGAAAGAAATTGAATCACATCTTGGTGACCCTTCTTTTGTGGCAGAGTCTTATTTCGTACAACACCACGATCCTGAAATTAGCCGTCTCTCATCCGATTTAGTGGCCGATCGATATGTTCTAAGTAAATTATATACCAACAATCCGGCTGTTGTAACTGATAGTGACCGATTAATGGAATCGGTTCCCCGTGTCATGTTTGAGTATAAAAATAAGATCGTGCTATTGTCGCTCAAAGAAAAAATGCTTGCATTAAAACATGCAAATGAGGAACATGACGAGGAATTAGAGCGGCGTTTGATGAACGAAATCAGTCAATTGAATTATATTAAATCGCAACTTTCAAAAACATTGGGAGAGCGTATTATTCTGAAATTGTGATTTATTTTAGTTGCTATTATTGAGTATGTCAATTCAACAGAGATAGAATATTTTCATGGAAGGAATTGTAGTAAAAACAACAGGTCATCTGTATCGGGTACTTTCGGATGAGGGTGAAATAGTAGAGTGCAATTTGAAGGGAAACTTTCGGATGAAGACTATTTCTTCGACCAATCCGATTGTGGTAGGTGATCGTGTTTGTTTT
>JAJZHJ010000220.1 GCA_021804525.1 Bacteroidota bacterium
TTCCGTTAATGGCCAAAGCAATGACAACAGCTATTATTGCACTTGCCACTGTAACCCATCTGCCTATTCTGATAATATCGGCATTTGTGGCATTGGGTTTATGCTTTTTCAGATAAATATCCATAGTGTAAATTGTACTCACCGAGTTGAGTGAAGAGCCTACATTTCCAATCAACGCTGCGAGCAACACTACAATAATCAATCCTTTCATCCCTACTGGGAATAAATTGGTCACCAGCACTAAATAAGCTTTATCTGGATTGGACAAATGTGGAAAAAGAACAAAGCAAATCACCCCTGGAATAATGAATAACGGTACGTCTAATATTTTCAACCAACCTATAAAACTTGCGCCTAATTGCCCTTGTTTCAAATTCTTGGCTCCAAGTATCGATTGTACCATCGATTGTTCGGTACACCAAAACCATACTCCCATGATGGGATAACCCAAAATTATGGCGAGCCATGGAAAATTTCTGTCGGAATTAGGCAAAAACATATGCCAGTAGTGACTTGGGGTTTGGCGAAATAGTGCAGAAGCACCTCCTATTCGTTCCAACCCCATAATTGTCAGAATCAACGAAACTACAATCAACAGCAACATCTGAAAAACACTCGTGTAAGCAATTGCCTTCAAACCTCCAGCAGCAGTAAGAAGTGTTGCAAGTACAACCATTATTATAATTGACGACCACATAGGAATGTCTAAAAGTTGCTTTACCATGATACCTCCCGCAAATAAACCCAATGATAACCACGAAATTAATATAGTAATCAGTGTGTACCAAGCTAAAAGATGACGTGTAGATTGACCAAATCGTTTTCCCATATACTCCGGCAATGTGGAAACTTTAGCACCTAAATATCGTGGCGCAAATACAATTGCCAACATTAAAATAAAAATGAATGCGTACCATGCAAAATTACCTGCAACAATTCCCGTTGTGTAACCTGCACTTGCAGAGGCTAAAAGCATAGATGGGCCCACATTTGTTCCCCACATGTTGAGGCCAATTGACGGCCATGTCAATGAATGCTCGGCGAGAAACATATTCTCATTCTCCTTTTTTTTCTTCACAAAACTCACCCAATATCCAATGAAAATCAATACTGCCATGTAAATAGCAATGATAACGAAATCAAGAGGTTGAAGATTGTTTGAAATGTTTGTCATTAAGGTTTCATTTGAGATTTGAATGAAATTTCTCTGATCTCATTCAAAATGTGTGTTTATTATTGATAATACTTGTAGGAATATTTATTCCTCACTTCAAAATGTGTTGATATCAGTTGGTATTGTCGTCGGTGAATACTGTGCGTCTATAGATTAAACTTGAAACTCATCGTCTTAGAACCGTGTATGAAAGAGGTAATGCAATATTTTTTTTCTAACACAGAATCGTGGATGTTTTGCTGCTATGTTTACTGTGATTTTTTGATTTAAAGTCCGTACTTTTTCAATATTTCTTTAATCTTCACAGGATACCCCAGTTCCATCGAAATATCCATCGCCTGCATAACTGCTACTGTGGCAATTCCTTCTTTAAGATCGGGATAAGCGGTTTTCCCCGATTCAAGGCAATCGACAAAATATTCAAGATAATTTTGGTATTCGCCAGCATGATGCGACTTTCCTTCGAAACGAAAATAATGTTTCAGTTTATGATCGAAGGTGATGAGCTTTTCCTCACCTGTCTTTGTGGTGATAGCGTATCGCAGATCCATGTAATCACCCTGACTGCAACCTTCCGTCCCACGGAGTATACAGCTCATTTCACTATCACGCACAGTAGGTTGCACTGGCCCTGTATAGACGCCACTTGCACGGGCAACACGACCGTCTTCAGCCCTGAAAATAAAATGCATGGTGTCGCTATTTTTCAACCCACCTACTTTTCCGTTAGGGCTAAGCATGCCATAACCCATTACCTCCTCAATATCGGGCAGATACCAGCGAATCAAATCTACTGGATGGCTCATGCCACCATACAGCCATTTGAAGGTCTTCTCAAGTGACCAGCTTTTCCCCAGAAACCAACGATGGTCGGCGTGATAATAGGCTTCCACAGTTACCAATTCGCCTATTTCTCCGGCTTCAAAGTCTGCTCGTTGACGCTTCATCGGCTCGAAGAAACGACTGCTTTGCCCCACGAAAACTTTTTTACCGGTTTTATCACAAATATCCAACAATTCTTTAGCTTTGGACAAATCGTCAATCAACGGTTTGGTACAAACCACATGTTTGCCTGCCTGTAATGCCATTTTAATATGTTCGGCATGAAATTTATCGGGAGTATAGATAGCAATAATATCAATATCAGGATCATCGAGCAATTCCTGATATCGAGTTGTATAATTATGGAAATCAAATTCTTTAGCACGGAGTTTACACAAATCTTCATTCAGATCACAAACTTTATGCAGTTCCAGTTTATGGCTTTGCAATGCGGCTGACATTGTACTACGACCTTCTCCGAGACCTAAAATTCCTATTTTTAGCATAACATTGTTTTATCTATATTGTTCAATAATTTTCATTGCCCGTTCTATTTCTTTCTCTGATTTAAAATCGACATTAATATTTAATCCCTGATTGCCTACATTATCAAGCAACGGCTGTAATTCGTCCATGGTGATCCAATTCGCCATAACGGATTTCCCCT
This sequence comes from Bacteroidota bacterium, assembly GCA_021804525.1. Lineage (GTDB taxonomy): Bacteria > Bacteroidota > Bacteroidia > Bacteroidales > Paludibacteraceae > Microbacter. The sequence goes on from JAJZHJ010000220.1 coordinate 2,664, forward strand.
TAGCCAATATTTTCTTGTATAAGTCATACCATTGAGGATTGCCGCCTTGTGGTTGTCCATATCCCGGTGTCCATTGAACTGCGTTTAGGTTTTCGATTTCAAGGATTGCGTCGAGGTGCCGGATTGCATCTACACCATCCAAATGGTAAAGTGTGTAATCAATTTTGTTACACTGTTCCTGAAGAAACGGCATGGAAAATATTCGAAAATCCTCTTCAGAGATCATTATAGAAATGTCAACCTGAAGTTTTGAAACTTTACCGGGTCCCCAGATTGAGAAATAGCAAAAGGCCATCTCTCTGTCAATATTGATAATGTCATAAATAGTATCGAACACTTTGAAATAAGTATCATTGATTGCCTGCAACTGTTCCAGGGTTTTATCCGGATCGAGCATCATGTCCATTAACACGTTGTCTGATCCTTTTAAACTGGCCAAAACATCAAGTCCTTCTACCAGATCAGGGCATCCCACAAAATAATTTCCCTGAGATTTTGCTTTACATGCTTTAAGCAAATCGAAATGGAGTTTTAACCATTTATTGTTTTCATCAAGGATGATATCGCCATTAAAATCACTTTTATCCCGAATCCAAATCGTATCTTCGCGTCCTTCAAGATCAGCTCCTAAAATGGCACCTAATGAACCAGGCCCCAGTTGGGTATTGGCTACCGGAAGGATATCGGCCATGTACGAATTACGAGACATGGTATAATGTAAATAGTCAGCTCTCCATTGTGGATCAAACCAAAATTGATTCATGTCTCTATGTGGAGTGGGAGGGAGGACATTGGTATATGGAGCGCCGTCCTTAGTTATATGCTCCCACATAGTCAATACAATGCCCTTTTGATTCCACCAGTCCAGATAATGTTGTTTTGATTCCTCGAAGTTTACTTTCCAAGTTGACATAGCTAATTATTTAGGTGTATTATCGTCAAAACGTATCTTTATTGTTTTACTTAAATCCATCTCGTCTGTACAATTTACCTGCTCAGGATAGAAAGAAATTTCAGCTCCATATTTTACATAAACCGGCATTTCCGAAAGGGGTACTTCTATATTTCTCAACCACCGGCCTCCGTCTGTAATCTCTTTTGTAAAGAAATGCACCCACTTCCCTTCAGGTAAATAAATGTCACGACGATTGTCAGGATTCATTATGGGAGCCACCATGATATTATCGCCGAAATAATATTGATCGTCGATATGCCAGCAAGTCTTATCTTCCGGATGATGGAATAAAAGAGCGCGAATCATCGGATAACCACTACACGTTACTTTTTGGCTCTGTTCCAAAATGTACGGAATGAGCTGATAACGCAACTGTACCCATTGTTTGATAATCGGAGCAATATTGGGATAGAGCCATGGTTCGCGGGCATGCGAGCCGTGATAACGTAAATGCGATGAGAATACGCCAAATTGTGTCCAACGTACATAAATATCTTCCGGTAGTTTTGAGTTCATAAAATTTGGCACTCCATGAAAGCCAGGAACGTCATGGCTCCAGAATCCAAAACCGGAAAGCCCGATATGC
>JAJZHJ010000221.1 GCA_021804525.1 Bacteroidota bacterium
AAATTTCCACAAAGCGTTGGGATAATCCGTCCAATTGTGCCAGAATCGTATTATTACTATTGTCCATACCGTATCTTTTTCGGAGTGCAAAGGTACGATTTTTTAGTGTGACAACCTACATTAACCCATTCCTCGCCCAGCCAGCTTAAACCAATTCCACCCGATGACAACAAAAACAATCAATACAAGAAACGGGACATACAATTTTCGTTCCTTTTTCCCAGTCTGTGTCATACCATAAGCGGCCATAGCCAAAAGAAAAGGAACAGCCGGTAAATGAAAGCGTTCGGAAACTGCAAATGCACTTTTTGCAATAATGAGTAAATAGGTTCCAAAGAAAGTGATGATGAAGAGATGCTCGCGCCATTGCTGCCGTTTCAGTAGCAAGAACAAGGCTACAATGACAAAAAAACTATAAACATTTCGATCGAAATAGCCACCGGAAAACATCATTTGATTTTGTTGTTCTTCATTGGCTAAGGTAAACGTAGGAAAAGGCAAAGTCAAAATCATTGGGACAAAAAGAGCCATTGTCCCATATTTAGCGTAAGGATTGCCTCCTTGTTCGGTGGCACGCCATTTCATACTGGTGCTTTGATTAGTGTTGCTGTATTGATACAATTCATCAATTTCGTTGGCCATGCGAGCTGACAAGAAGACGCCGATGGCAGCCATAACCCACACAGCAATAATGATTCGTTTACCCCATTTTTTTATACTCTGACCTTTGGAAAAAACCAATGCAGTGAGTAAAGCAAAGATCGCAGTAATGCCAAGCGCCGTGCGAAATAAAAAAAATAGCAAGAGAATGGAGATGGAGAGCAACAATGATTTAACTTGAAGTTTACTTCCCCTCAGCAGTTGATCTGCACTATTGGCAAAAGCTACCACAAGGAAAATCATCATAGTTTCCTTAAGGTGAATTCCGACATAGAAATAAAAATTGGGGAGCAGCATGAACATGATGCCGGCTAAACGGCCTGCTGATTCTCCAAAGTTTCGTGTGGTCAGACGATAGAGCAAAACAGCCGTCAACGCGCTAAATATAGCATGAATAAGCCGTTGAACAATTAGAGAAGGCCCAACTGTCAGGTCAAGAAAAGACAACCAAAGTGGGAAGCCCATGTCAGAAACATCCATGTGCTGATCGCCAAAGATGGAGAAGAATTGTCCGTTTCTGATAGTATTTGCGAATTGCAAGCCGGTAGCCACATATCCATGTGAATCGGCTGCAGCAAACTCGAAAGGCTGGCCACTCATCTGGATGTAAAAGAAATAGGCGAATATAACCCAGATGGCATGAAGAATAAGTGAGGTGGTGAAGAGTCGTTTTTCAAATCGTTTGACGCTGCTCCAACGCCAACGTTTAGATAGTTGTTGGGTGAAATAGAAAAATCCAACGGCTTCAATGATGGCAAATATCATCCATTGAAATGGCAACATGGTGTGGAAAAATACCAAGTTAGTACCTATCAAGGCAAGGAAAAAGGCAGCAATGGCTTTTGTGCTGAAATATTTCGGCAGAAAAAGATTTTCTTGTGGGTCAAAGCTGTTTTCCATAAATGGTATTTAATCAGGAATATAGTGTTCGTCGCGAACACATTTTTGTTATTTCTTTTGCATGGTGGCACTACGTTTTTTTTGGACACTCCAACCGAACTTTCCAATCTCTTCACCCAATTTGTAATAATGTCCATGTGAATAAGCTATGAGTTTAGCTTCTTGCATTTTAAATTGTCCTGTTGTTTCATCGATGAAGCGTGTATCTGCTTGTATATTCATTATTTCAGCTATAAACATGTCATGTGTACCTAACGGAATGATTTCTTTCACACGACATTCCATACTGAGGGGTGATTCTTGGATGATTGGCGCTTGCAACTGGTTTGATTTGCCTGGCGTGAGATGCATCTCTGCAAACTTTTGATGATTTTTTCCGGAACGTACGCCGCACCAATCGGTAGCAAAAGCCATTTCTTCGTTTGTCAGGTTAATGACAAACTCGCGATTTTTCGCGATAATTGGGTAAGAGTGTCTTTGAGGCCTTACAGATATGTAGCACATGGGAGGATCGGTACAAATTGTTCCAACCCAACTGACAGTAAAGATGTTGTACTCTTCATCTGTTGCTCCGCAACTGATTAAGACAGCAGGTAGTGGATAGATCATAGTACCTGGTTTCCAATCGATTTTGGTGGATGATTGCATCGGGTCCTTTAGTTTGGTGATTATTTGATCTTGATTTCGTCGGCAACCATCATACGTTCGCAATAATGGCAACGTATCGTAAGAGGCTGATGATTGGTTACGTAAAAACGGGTTATGATGGGTTGATGATTGGTCACACAATTAGGATTTCCGCAACGAACAATATCTTCAAAGCTGTCGGGTATACGTAGTTTCTTCTTTTCTTGTACTTCAAAATCGCGAATAATATTGAGTTGGGCATCTGGAGCTAACAAGGCAATCTTATTAATGTCTTGATCGGTAAAGAATTTATCGGATACTTTAATAATGCCTTTTGATCCTAATTTACTGCTTGATAGATTATTGCCTATGGTTATTTGATTGGGTAATTCATCTAAATGCAAAATAGAGACTACTTTAAATAATTTGTCCGAAGGGATGTGGTCAATTACAGTCCCATTTCTAAGTGCGGCAACCATTTTTACTTCTTTGGATTCCATTGAATTGCGTTTTTGTATGTGAACTGATTGCACCGAGCTACGGGTTAGAAAACGACCATTCCGATATTAAGTATAATCGCATTCCTGTTAAGACCTGCCCAACGATTAGGAGTTGGATTCGGAATCTGATCGTTGGTCGAATAGGTTTCCCAATGAGCGATATGTTTGAGTTCATATCCAATGGATGCCGTCAAGCAGGTTTTACCAACGAAAAATTTGTAGCCAACACCTAAATTAACCCAGTCACCTGGTTCAAACGTCTTCCACCATGAAAAACTTTCGCCTAATTTGGCAAAGGCAAACGGAGTGTTTTTTGCATCTTTCAAATAGCCTCGAAGATCAATGTACAAAGGCAAAGAGTTCGCATTTGGTTGCATGTATCGTTCGTAGGCAATACCGACACCGGCTGCATATTGTGGGGTAAAATGATAGCCGGCGCTTAATGAAAGCGTGTAGGACATTGGGGTGTATCCGTCATAAATTGCTTTTGTGATTTTGTTATAACTAAAAGGTGGTAGCGGATAATTAGTGGCCAAAAAACCGTAGCCAAAGTTTATCTCAGGAATGAAGTACAAATCACTATTTTTTTTCGGATCACGGTCTTGATTAAATTGAGATTGCGCTTGTAATGTTGAGATTGCAGCAATTGAAACTAGGAATAAAATCAGTTTTATTTTCATGCGATTATTTTTTATTGTTTGCATTAATGACGTATGTAACCCACAAATATTAACTCGAATGGTTTGTTGAATTATTTATACTTGAAATTTCAAGGTAAGGTATTCGTGAACTTTGTTTCGTAAACTCGTTTCATGTTTCTGCATTTTGTCTTGATTTAATACTTGTATTATAACTTGTTTAGAAAGGTTTGTTTTGAGCGAAACTTTGTGTAATTATACATTATGAAATAAGCCCAAGCACGTAAGCAATAACAGCTTGTCTCACAAAAACGCCGTTAAGCGCTTGTTGGAAATAATAGGCTTTCTCGTTAGTATCCACGTCTTCATCGATTTCGGTGACGCGAGGTAATGGGTGTAGAACCCGTAGATTAGATCGCGTATTTTCGAGCATTTTGTTTTTTAGAGAATAGACATTCTTCACTTTTTCATATTCCATAAGGTCAGTAAACCGTTCGCGTTGTACACGGGTCATGTAGAGAATGTCAGCTGTGTTAATATTGTCATTCAGCTCGTTGTATTCTGTGTAGGCGATGTTGCGGTCGTCACAAAATTGCTTGTATTCGCCGGGCATCTTCAATTCGTCAGGAGAAATGAAATGAAAGGTTGGATCAAAATGCCCCATCGCCATGAGCAATGAATGAACTGTACGGCCATATTTTAAGTCACCAACCATGAAAATATTGAGATGATCCAGATGACCTTGCGTTTTCTGAATGGAATAAAGATCAAGAAGCGTCTGTGTAGGATGTTGATTGGCACCGTCACCGGCGTTGATAACCGGAACACTTGCTACTTCCGATGCGTAGCGTGCTGCTCCTTCCAAAGGATGGCGCATC
>JAJZHJ010000222.1 GCA_021804525.1 Bacteroidota bacterium
CGGCAGTCATAATGAATTTTTTTTACAAAGATAGATGTTGTTTCTTTATTCGCAATACAAGGAAGTTTGAAACACATAATTTGAGCACTCTTCGATGGTGAACCTTACTCTTGTTGCAGCTATTTTTCCCAAGGATGCAGTTATAAAAGTAGGTTGGCGCAAGCCAAATCAATTGATGCCACTTTGACGCTCAAAATTACAACCTCAGATTATTAAAAAACAAACGAAGCTATTGTAAATAATAAATTACACTTATCTTTGTAAAAGAAGAATATGAATTAAACGATTCATTTATACTATACAAAGATAATAATCAGCCAATAACGTAACACGACCTCATTAACGTATAAACCAATGGCAAAAATTGTTATTCTCGGAGCAGGAATTGCAGGACATACTGCCGCCGCTTATCTACGACACAAACTTAACAAGACACATCAAATTGTAGTCGTCAGCCCATCAAGTTATTATCAATGGATTCCGTCCAACATTTGGGTTGGAGTAGGAAAAATGCAGATGGATCAGGTTCGATTCAATCTTAAACCACTTTATCAACGATGGAAAATTGATTTTCGGCAAGCAAAAGCAATGGCTATCTACCCGGAAGGTTATCTACATCAACACCATCCTTACATACTGATTGAATACACTGATGGAGAGAAAAAAGGCCAAACAGATATCATTGACTACGATTATTTAATCAATGCTACAGGGCCAAAATTAAACTTTGAAGCAACAGAAGGGCTTGGACCTGAAAAATATACGCATTCAGTTTGTTCTGTTGATCATGCTGTCGCTACATGGAAATCGTTGCAAGAAATCCTTTTGCGTATGGAAAAAGGAGAAACGATGAAAATCGTGATTGGAACAGGACATCCAACCGCCACATGCCAGGGAGCAGCTTTTGAATATGCCCTCAATGTGGCTTATGAAATAAACCAACGAGGATTGTCAAAATTTGCAGAAATCACATGGTTATCAAACGAATATGAATTAGGCGACTTTGGCATGGGTGGTGCTTTCATTCGGCGCAATGGGTATATCACCTCTGCCAAAATTTTTAGTGAATCTATTTTTGCTGAATATGGCATTCGCTGGATTACACGTGCCGGAGTTACAAAAATTGAACCCAACACAATTCATTATGAAACATTAGACGGCTCGTTTCATACACTTGATTTTGATTTTGCAATGTTAATTCCTGCATTCAGCGGTGCCGGGATGAAAGCCTATAACGAATCTGGCGAACTGATGACTGACCAGCTATTTGCACCAAATGGTTTTATGAAGGTAGATGCCGACTATTCAGGTAAGCCATTTGAAGAATGGGGCGTTAATGATTGGCCATCAACGTACCAGAATCCATTGTATCATAATATATTTGCTGCAGGGATAGCATTTGCGCCACCGCATCAAATTTCAAAACCTTTCAAGTCACCTAACGGAACGCTTATCACACCTGCCCCACCTCGTACCGGAATGCCATCTGGCGTAATCGGAAAAATTGTAGCACAAAATTTGGTTGAAACCATACAAACTGGAAAAGAATCGTTCAAACACAAAGCTTCTATGGGGAAGATGGGAGCTGCTTGTATTATTTCAGCCGGATTTCACATGCTTCGGGGTAACGCTGCAACGCTCACTGTTTATCCAATTGTTCCTGATTGGACGAAGTATCCACAATGGGGACGAAATATTAACTATACGGTCGGGAAAGCAGGTTTGGCAGGGCACTGGATTAAACTTTTCATGCACTATATGTTTCTTTACAAGGCAAAAGGAAAACCATTTTGGTGGTTATTGCCCGAATAATTGATTTCCAACTTACTAAACACAATCATTATGGCAAAAAATATCGTAAGAGGCTATTATAATGAAGCCTATCCGCCTGTTCCAACCAAGTCAACCATACACGTGCGTCGAAACATCATTTGGCAAGCTGCACAATTCGTTATACTGAATATTAAAATCCTCCGGATTGTTGCAGGTGGTCACTCATAGAGTTGTAACACAGCGGAAGATGTCGGTAGGTTGGATTTAATCAAACAAAGTCGGCCTGTCTTTGTCTAATTGTTGCAATATGGAGCGGATGAGAGTTTCACGCATAAAATGCGAAGTATTGCTGATTTTATATTTCGCCACATAATGGTTGAATATTTTAAATTCTTCCTCATTGAACGAGAAGCTCACTCGATGCGTTCTTTTCATGGGTGGATATAAAGGCGTAATTTTCTTTGGAGGTTTCCGTGCCATGTTTCCGAATTAATGTGCGTCGTGTTCTACCTCAATGCCAACAATCTCAAATCCTCTTTGCACCTCTTTCACAGCAAAAATAATGCCTGTCAATAGACTCATTAGTCCTAATATAAACAAGATAATTGAGAGTATTGATAACAAAGGTATTTCACCAATTCCAAATTGAAGTCCGATACCCAAACAGGTAGCCACAAAAAAACCAACTGCCGTAGAATAAGCAACAACCGCATTTCGCACCAACCAAATACGATGATAAAACTTGATCACTTGCATCCGTATACTTTCCAGTCGATTAGTTTGTTTATTTGATAATGGTTCGGCGTCGCTCAGCAAATTCAATTTTCTCATCTCTTCATTCAAAGCGCGAATTCTTCCTACCACCAACGAATATTTATTATTCATTCCCAACAAAAAAAGGCCACAGGCTGAAATAAGAATACCGGGAGCCAACATAGCCTCAATAATCTGAACGGTTTGCATAATCAGTAGTTGTTATTGATCAAAAAATTCCATATTAAAAGCGTAAATGATTCCTTCTGATAGTAATACGAATACTTTCGTCCAATGGTTTGTCATTTACCAATACCAAATAACCTCCGCCTCCCGCGCCGGCTAGTTTTTGAGCTAATGTGAATGGTTTATACTCGTCCATAACTTTTTTAACTTCAGGAGACAACATAGCTGGAAACATTTTTATCTGTGCTTCGAATGACCGATTGAAATAGAAAGCAAACTGCTCCAAGTCTTTTGCCAGAATTGCCTTCCAACACCCATCAGCAGCATTGGCCAAAGCTTTTACATTGTCAATATTGACACATGTCTCTTTTAATAGGTTTAATCCCTGAGGACGAGGCCATAGTAACCGAAGCGACACATGTTCTTCAATCCAGTCGAGCACCGAGTCATCCAAACAAGTTTCAATTTCCTCAGGCCAATAATCGTTATGATAGAAATGGCGTACTAAACCCGGCATACAAATGCCAATAGCATCTTGTGCACCGGAAACCTCCTGACGTCCAGGTTCGTTTTCATATCGAAATGCCAATTGCGCCAACTTTTCTGGGTGCATTGCCGGTAATTCGTAAGGCCACAATTTTTTGATTGCATTACGAGTCGATGTGCTCATGCCGCATCGTTCGTTAAATTCAATAGTAGGTTCTAACGACAACGTAATAGCCCAGCCTGAATGAAATTTTGAAACATAGGGTTGATCAATCCACGTACCGGCAAGATCAATTCGATAAGGCAAGCCACAATTGGTAGAATTTCGAATAGACGTGGTGCTTCGCGCCGGTAAACTAAGATCCGGAATTCGTTTCAACACTACATATTCTATTCCAAGTTCGTTACAAAGGGTTTCTTTTTGAGGAGAATGACCATCTTCATTGACAACAAAAATGTCGGGATGGAAGGTATGAACCTCTTGTTCAAAATCCATGATTCCTGTACCTGAATTAACCCAGGCATCAGTGACATAACGAATGGATTTTACCATGTACAGACGTTCAATCTCGCTATTAATTGTGTCACGTCCTTTTAGTTCGCGAATAGTCCGATCGGATCCAATGCCCACGTATAGGTTGCCAAAGGTCGCGGCTTCTTTGAAAAAAGCCACATGCCCGCTATGAAGCATGTCAAAACAACCAGTTACGAATACTTTCTTTGGCATCAAAACAACCCTTTATCGATTCAACATTGACCGTTAAAGATCTTTCCCGTGACAATTTTTATACTTCTTTCCGCTACCGCAAGGACATGGGTCATTCCGTCCGATTTTTTTCTCCACATGAACCGGTTGTGGTTTTTGTTGTTCACGGGTGTCTTGTTGCGTTGGGTCTTCTGTGCCACTGACACTATCTTTATGTGTCTTGTAGCGGCTAAAATCTGATCGACGCTCTTGCGATGCTTGTTGCAATTGCTCCGGTTCTCGCGAAGGAATCTG
>JAJZHJ010000223.1 GCA_021804525.1 Bacteroidota bacterium
AAAAGCAATGACCGCTTTTGTTCCTGTTCCTTCCACTTGTTTGTTCAAAAACGATGATTCGGAAATTTTAGTCAACGATGATTGTTTATCAAGTAGTTTGGTGTAGTTTACGCGGGCATTTACCGGTAGCAAAATCCATTTCCGTTTGTCGGTCGATGGATTGAACGGGTTTTCAGCACGTGGGGCTTTTTGTGTTACTACCGAGCGCGAATGCGAAAGGCGGGTTGTGATGCGTAATAATACCGGCAACTCAAACTCTTCCGACAAATCGAACGCGTAACGCACGGCATCGTAGGTTTCCTGTTGGTTTGAAGGTTCAATAACAGGCAGAAAAGCAAACTTTCCGTACACGCGGCTATCCTGTTCGTTTTGCGAAGAGTGCATCGACGGGTCATCGGCCACTACGACTACCAATCCGCCGTGTACTCCGGTTATCGCAGAGTTGATAAACGCATCGGCGGCTACATTCAGCCCGACGTGTTTCATGCAAACAAGGCTACGTTTGCCGGCATACGACATACCCAAAGCGGCTTCGTAGGCAGTCTTTTCATTGGTTGCCCATGTGGAATGAACGCCTTTCTGTTGTGCAACGGACGATTGTTGAATGTACTCGGTGATTTCGGTCGAAGGGGTTCCGGGATAGGCATATACACCCGAAATTCCGGCATCGATGGCGGCAAGGGCAATGGCCTCGGCGCCTAAAAGAAGTTGTGGATTCATTAGTTGAAAAAAAACATTATCAGAAGGTTGGTAAATGAGTGGTTCTGGAGTTTAGCGATAATCTCACTTGGATTGAGGCTATCGCGCTAAAAATAGTTGCTATTTTGTTAATTGCGTTGTGTCGGCGGTATTATCGGCGCCGGGCAATGTCATTTCAATTTTATACATCGCTTTCCTGGTGTACGAGTCGAGCATCGCTTTATCGGCTGTTTTCACCACAAGGTTTTTTGCCGGAACATCTAACGAGGTAGTCATATAGTTTTGCAAAAACAGATTACGTCGTTGCAGAAGCCGTTGTGTGCTTGCCTGAATGGAGTCGGGAACATAGAGTCCGGCTATTTTCTCCTGTAAGGAAGCATTTGGAGCAATGGTTGCTTTTGTTTTGACCAGCGTGTCGAGGTATGCCTCAAATCCGGCGTCATTATTTCGCACCAATTCCACATCGCTGTAGCGAAGGTGGTGAAGTGTAGTATCCTTACGTTGGGAGAGCAGATAGGCTTCTTTCGTTTTATAAAGCATATAGTCGGGGAGTAACGTTTTCAGGTTGGCATATTGCGTCAACGAGAGCAGCATGTCCGGTTTTTGCTTCATCATGTTAGCCAGATTGTTGAGCTGCTGATATTGTTCGGCGGTAAAATCGCTTTGCAAAGGATTAATCATGATGGCATCCATTGTATTGGGATTAAGCCCTAATGAATTGGCTAAGAATCGCACCGGTGAAACGGCAATCTTCACCATCAGATTGACCAATGTCTTGATAATGATTTTTGAATAGGAGAATTTTGGATCGTGAATATTTCCTTTCACAGGTACATCCAATTGAATCTTGCCGTCTTTATCTTTCAAAATATAAAGAGCCAATTTCATCGGCACATGGTATTGAGGTTTTAATCCTGCTTGTTTTTTTCCAACGTTGGTTTTGTAAATGTCGATCAGATTTGTACTGTTGATATTATTCTGACGAATGATGTTTTTACTGATGTAATTCATATTTCCCGTAGTGATAGGATAGGCGGTATAATACAAACAATACGGAGTGAATAAACGCAAGCTGATATTTTGCATGTTGAGCATTATCTGCTGATTCGAGTAGTCGTCGAAGTTTCCTTTCCAAGTTAACTGTGCAATGCCGCCTTCAGGGAACAATGCCTTGATTTTGAAATTATTTTCTCCATTCATGTCAAAGTTTGTTGCCTGAAAGTCCACGTTTCGCATGGGAAGAATGAATGGTGCAACCAATGTTTTGTCCGTGTAAGTCACTTGCGAATTTGTGATGTGCAGGTCGTTGATCTTTACGGTCATGGCCGAAGAGGTTGTGTCTTCGGGTTGTTCGGGTTTGAGTATTCCTGAATAATTGTTTGTGGTAGGCTTTAGAATGAAATTGAGGCTTACACCCGAAGCATGAAGATAGTCGAACAAATAGGTGGAGCTATTCCAGATTATTTTATTGATTTTTGCATCGGCTGTAGCGGCCGACATGAGTTCTTCGCCGGTGCTGTTGGTGACATTGAACGATTTCATGTTGGCAGTTCCCGTCACAACAAAGTTCATCATGTGTGCCATGTCGCCGTTGAGATGAAGATTGGTGTTGAGAAAACCGTCCAGCTTCGCAATGTTCAGTTTCTCTTTGGCATAGGGATAAAATATGTTGATCGGTAGATTGCCTATTTGCAAATCCCATTGATATTGGTTTGTCTGCATATTGAGTGTCAGTTGGCTGTCGACAGTGGCATTATTTCCTATTTTCAAATGAATGCCGGCATTGGTGTTGCCTTGCCCGAAACGCAGCTCGGGAATGGCTACTCCGAGATCATTCATCTTAATGGTATTGTGAAGTTGCTGATCGGTATAAATGATTCTTCCGCCTTTAATGAAAATGTTTTTCAGGACAATGGATTTCGGGAATGATGATTTCGTGGAGTCTTTCTTGTTGAAACGAGCCATCAGATCGTCGAAGTTAAACTGGTCTTTATTTTGCAGAATCACCACATACGGTTTGATGACCTTCATTTCCGACAACTCAAATGTGCTGCCAAGCAATTTGTGAAAGGTGATTTTGATGTAGAAGGTGTCGATGGAGGCAAAAACGGCGTTTCCGGTGGCCTCATACATGCGGAGAGAGTCGGCTTCAACAGAGCCGGTGAAAATATTGATATGTAAGCTACTCATCAATACTTGTCGCCCGATCAATTCCTTACTGTTTTTTTCAATGTAATGTTTCACGATGGGTGAAATAGACAAAGCCAAGATCAACAAGACGGCTGCTAAAACAGATAAAATGATCACCCCGATTTTAACCCATTTCCGTTTCATAAATTTATGTATTTATTAGATGAACGCAAGTACACGTCGCAAAGTTAGAAAATCAAATTGCCTTTGTACACTGATGAACCGTTTATTGACAAATTTCTTTCACGGCTTTAATGTCGGTTGCATTGCATTCGTACCATTGAAAATCGTACACTTCGCAGGGTGAACAAAGGGAAACGGTGGATGTTGAATGGCTCATCGGACTCTGCACCCATGTTTTTCCCGAAAGATGAATCTCTTTCACGCCAAGTTGTGTAATAATTTGATGTACATTGCCGGCTGAAATGCCTCCGCCCGGAAGAACGGTAAGTTCATTTCCGGCATGTGAAATCAGTTGTTTGAGTACCTCTATCCCTTCAAGAACGGAAGACTTCCCCCCTGATGTGAGAACGCGATTCACTCCACATTCGATTAACTGATCCAAGGCGTGTAATGGATCAACGCATTGATCGAATGCCCGATGGAATGTGACCGACATGGGGCGAGCTGCATTGACCAATCGTTTGACGGCTTCTATGTTGATTTCTCCTTGTTCAGTAAGTATTCCCAGCACAACACCGTTTACGCCTGATTGCTTGTAAAACAGAATCTCTTTCTCCATTGCCTGCAACTCATTGTGGTGATAGACAAAATCGCCTACACGTGGACGCACCATAACGTGAATGGGAATGTCGAGGTGTTCCCGTACAAAAGCAACGCTGCCAATGGAAGGAGAAAGACCTCCTTCGGCATAGCCGGAGCACAGTTCGATGCGGCCAGCTCCGCCCTGAGCGGCAGATAATGCTGATGATGGAGTAAATGCAGCTACCTCGATAAGAATGGACGACATATTGCTTAACTGTTTATTTCGGACAAATATAGTGAAATTGTCAGGAATTTGAGTTCTTTGATGAATACGTTATAGGTTCTTTTTGCTTTTGTCGAGACTAATTCAATCATTTCTTTAAAAAATCAGGCAGAATTCTTTTCAAAGAACCTGCCTGAAATCGATATTGTTTGCTGAATAAAATACATTTTACATATATGCAACCAGTATCTGTGTTTGCCTGTTTTCGACGGTAAACGGGCTTTAATGCAGCGTGTGTTGTGCTGTATATTATACTCATGGCCTTGCTAAATGCCATGAACATCCCTTTTGAT
>JAJZHJ010000224.1 GCA_021804525.1 Bacteroidota bacterium
ATCAATGCGATGCTGACGTGGTGGGAAGTGATTCATTGCTGAATGAAGTTGAACTCTTACAAATGGTGGATGAAGTTTTTCGTCGATTACAGATTTCCATTACCGTCAAGCTCAACAACCGCAAAATTCTCAGTGGCATCGCACAAATTATAGGAGCTGAAGAAAACATTACCGATATTACCGTAGCCATTGACAAATTGGACAAAATCGGATTAGCCAACGTCAACGCAGAGTTAGTCTCAAAAGGTATTACGCAGACTGCCATTGACAAACTCCAACCAATACTTTTGCTGCAAGGCGACAATGCGGAAAAACTGGCACAACTAAAAAAAGTTTTAGCTGCGTCTCCAATAGGATTACAGGGAATAAAGGAATTGGAAACCATCTTCGAGTGGATGAAACCACTTTCGATTCAGAACAATGTTGAGCTGGATTTAACGCTTGCACGAGGCTTAAATTATTATACTGGTGCCATCATTGAAGTAAAAGCAAATGATGTTCAGATAGGAAGTATCAGTGGAGGAGGACGTTATGACAATTTAACTGGGGTATTTGGTCTAGAAAATGTATCAGGCGTTGGCGTTTCATTCGGCGCCGATCGTATTTATGACGTCTTGCTTCAATTAGATGCGTTTCCCGAAACGATGAACGAAAACACGGCTGTGCTTTTCCTTAATTTTGGGTTGCAGGAACAAACGGTCGCTCTCACTTTACTGAATACAATGCGGAAAGCCGGTATCAATGCGGAAATTTATCCTGAGGCGGCAAAAATAAAGAAACAGATGAACTACGCAAATCAAAAAAACATTTCATGGGTAGTTATCCTTGGTGAAAATGAAATCAACCAAAGCATTGTTACACTAAAAAACATGCAAAGCGGCGAGCAAAAAGTAGTTTCTCAGGAAAAACTCATCGAATACATTGTCTAAGCACGCATTCATTGAATTTATCATATCTTTGCAAACACCCTATCGTGCCTATTTAAATCAACATGCAAGATGAAACACTCTATTCGATTTAGTTCAACCCTTTTATTGGCATTTCTGCTTTTCTTTTCAGCCACCGCTCAGCAAGAAGACTATCCTGTTATTCAAGAGAATGGTCAACGGTATTATCTTTACACGGTGAAACCTCAAGAAGGCCTTTTTGGTGTTGCACGCAAATTTAATGTTTCACAAGCCGACATCTTATCGTGTAACCCCTCCATTACAGATGCTTTGCAAATTGGGCAACAGATTAAAATCCCGATTAACGAACAATCAACCGAACTTCGAAAACATGTTGTCACAAAAAAACAAACCCTTTATTCAATAGCTTACCTCTATGGCACCACAATAGATGCGATTGTAGCGCTAAATCCACAAGCTGAAAAAGGGATCCGCGATGGAGAAACATTACTCATTCCACCTGCAATTCCGAAAGGGATAGAAGTTCATCCAAGTCCACTTATAAAACAGCCACAATCCCCTATCGTAAAAAAAGATACAGTAAAACATATCTCCAAAACAACTGCAAAGGCAATTACACACCAGGTTGTTGCAGGAGAAACCTTGTATAGCTTAAGCAGAAAATACAATGTAACAGTGGATGCCATTCAAGCTGCCAACCCGTCCATGAATGAGCTTAAAACGGGATCAGTGATTTTGATTCCAACTGACGAAACGACTATTGCCTCAAAACCTGAGAAGATCATTAAGCAACCGACAAAAGCCATTGAAAAGGAGATCAATATCACTACGCGTCCAGTTTCAAACAAAGAAAAAGTGATTAAAATAGGAATTTTACTTCCTTTTTCACTGGATGGCACAAATGAAGATGCAACCATCGACAAATTTGTTGACTTTTACAGAGGTATCCTGATAGCGTTGTTGAAAGCAAAGAAAGAAGGAATCTCTATCGAATTACATACATACGATGTGGAAAAAACCAGCAATGCGTTACTTCCTTTGTTAACAAAAGAAAGTCCGCTTTGGCATGTCAATTTTATCATCGGGCCAGCTTATGCCGGTCAAGTGCAAACCATTGCATCATTTGCCAAAACGCATAAAATTTACACCATCATTCCATTTTCCTCCCAAGTTCCCGAGATAGCTTCGAATCCCTATTTAATACAATTCAATCCATCTCTAAAATGGCAATGCGAAGAGTCTGCAACGCTTTTTGCACAACAATTTAAAAGCAAAAACATAATTATTGGCAATATAGATACCACAACAGATCCCACAAACTTGGGTGTCATGTTTGTGTCATGTTTGCGCCAAAAACTTAACCAGTTGCATATTCCCTATCAAAATACCACACTCACCGGCGGAAATGTGCAAAAATTGCAAGCAGAATTTTCTCGTATCAAACCAAATCTTGTTGTTTTGGGGGATGACAATGTTGACAATGTGATACCATATTTACGTAATTTAGGAGAAATTGCTCGTCATGACAACTCACTGTCAGTTTACGGATTTCCTGACTGGGAACCTGAACAAGGCATTTTTCCCCGACTATATTATTCATCACTATTTTATATAAGCAACCAAACACAGTTGAACAAATATGACACTAATTATTATCAATGGTTCCAAACCCGGGTGTCTCTATCAAATAGTATGCGTTACGATTTATTAGGTTACGACCTGGCAAATTATTTTATCAGCGAATGGGCACATATTGGAGCCGGTGGAATAATCAGAAATCTTCCTTTAACTCCCAGCGATAATATTCAATCTCAATTCCATTTTTACAAAATAGGCGCAAACGGAGGATGGGTTAATGAAGAAATGAACTTACTTTATTACACAAATAATCAAGGAGTTATACGCTTATACCAGACAAAATAACTCGAAAAAAAACACAAACGTTGCTATTCCAATTAGGATTTAATCCATACTCACTTCACAGCAATTATATCATCACAACGTGAAATTCAAAGTCAATTATTTACTTCCGCTTATTCTTGTTTGTTACATTCTGAGCAAAAGCACTTTGTCCGCACAAACACCTTTCCGCCCCTATTTCCTGGTAGGTGGCACCTACGGGATAACGCTTTCGAGTATCAGCTTTTATCCGCAAATAACTCAATCCAATTTATTCGGATACACTGGAGGCATCTCAGGCTGCTTTGTCTCAGAACCACACTTTGGGCTGCAGGTGGAGGTAAACTATTCACAACGAGGGTGGAAAGAACAAACCGGACAAAATTTTTATCAACGACAGTTGAATTATGTAGAAATGCCAATTATGACGCATTTTTTTACGAATGGAAAAGTAGGATGGTTCTTGAATCTTGGGCCAAAAATTGGTTACCTGCTATCGGAAAAACCAATCACTAACCTTACTACCCTTACAAATCCCGAATATACTTCTGCTATCTCATCAAGGTTCGATTATGGCATTTGTGCAGGATCAGGCTTCGAGCTTCACACACGGCTTTTAAATTTTATTCTTGAGGGACGCTATAGTTATGGATTGAGTGATATATTTCCCGACCGAACAAAAGATTATTTTGGGAGCTCAAGCAACCAGGTAATCTCAGTTACATTCGGAATCATGTTTCATTTGTAGCATCAGGCGAATCCGTCATGCTTTCAGAAGCTAACACATAACGCTTATAATAGGAAATCATTAATGTGGTAATTGGTAAAGCAATAATCATGCCGATAATTCCCAACAAAGACCCCCAAATAGACAGAGAAAGCAAAATCAAAGCAGGTTTTAGACCAGTGACTTTCCCCATGATTTTAGGTATCAAATAAATGTTTTGAATAAACTCCTCGATCAAAACTACTATCAGCAACCCAAGAAGAAGGAGCGAGAAACTTTGTCCTGTTTCAACAGACTTCAATCCCAACAAAGCCACTACAGGAATATAGCCAAACCACTGCATATACGGTATCATATTGAGAAGTCCTATAAACAACCCCATGATAATTGCTAAAGGTAATCCAAGCACTGAAAAACCGATAGCACACATTACACCTACTGAAGAGGCCACCAAAGCTTGTCCACGAAAATAGCGATTCATGCCTTGCGTTAAATCGTCAAACAAACCTTCAAAAAATGACCGATAGTGTAGTGGAATCATTTTACTCCATCCATTTGTAATTCTTTCATAATCAACTAATATAAAGATTACGTACAAGAAAATTACAAAT
>JAJZHJ010000225.1 GCA_021804525.1 Bacteroidota bacterium
GTAAATCATATTATTGCAATTGATATTTAGAGATAGTTCACGCAATTATTTTTAGTCTATGCTACAAAAATAGATTTTGGATAGTGAAAAACAAAAAGGTTAGTGCATTTTGTCGTGGTGGGTTGTAGCCAACACAAAACTGTTACAGATGAATTCTAATTGTAAGGATGTGAATATGAAAAGTGAGAAATTTATAGAATTGGAAATGATCAGTTGCCAGTTATATTTGTAAACAAGAAAAATCAAATACAAACGAACACATTCCGAGCATTTCACTTTACAAATGTAATATTAAAAATCGCTATTCCCCTTCTCTTTACAAAACCACAGAATAGCATTATTGTTTATTATAACAAGGTAATTTGTATTCATTAATCCATTAAAAATCAATGCATTATGATTAATTTATAAATTGATGATTCAATGATGTTTTCTTATTATAAGATAATTTGATCAGGCAGTAGTTGAAAGATATAATATTTTAAGTTTGATGTCTATATATCAATTATATATGTTGATTTCATAAACTATTAGTTTTTAAAAAACTCAATATATTATTTTCAATTACAGCATTCTCTATCAGCTTGATTAGACAGCGGAGTGTGGAATATTTATATATTACATTTGTACTATACAAGTTTGTTGTTTCACATTTGTATAGTATTGGTTTTGTGAATTTGTTTGTTTACATTTGTAGCGTGATTAGAATATAATACTCATCGCCATGAAAGAAAGAATTATACAAATTATAGAGACAGAAAATTTCACATCGGGTAAATTTGCGTTGGCCATTGGTACGCAACCCTCTGTTATTTCTCATATAATAAACGGAAGAAACAAACCGAGCATGGAGATTATTCAAAAAATTCTTGCAACGTTTCCTACAATCAATCCTGATTGGCTAATATTAGGATATGGTTCTATGCATCGCCCATCTTTTGAGTCTGGACAGACGTCATTATTTGATGATGTGATACACAAACCTTCTGACACGAATCTAAATTTAAATGTAAACAAAGAAATAGCAGGTACTTCAAAAGAAGATTCGACACTAATTCCCAATATCTCGCCACCTGTCTCTCTCCAAGCAAAAAAAATCAACAAGATAACTGTCTATTATTCAGATATGACGTTTGAGGAATTTATACCGTCATCTTCTATTCTGTAGCTGTATCTTTTGGCACTTTGATTGTTGTGTGCACACTGAATTTTGCCTACTTTTGTAAACAAACCTGTTGTTATGTAAGATGTATGTATCCAGTCGATTTAATAACATGAATTTTATGTCGTTACGTAGCTTTCTGGTTTGAACTCATAGTAATAAAAATGAAAAAATTTATCGGAGATTTTGTTGTTTCAGAGAATATTCCATTAAAAAATAATCATTTCTTATTGAAATTAACTCAGGCAGAGCCACTGCCACTTATGTTGCCAGGCCAGTTTGTTCAGTTGAAAATTGACGACACCTCTTCTGCTTTTTTAAGACGTACATTTTCAATAAACTACGTAGATCGTATAAAAAATGAGATTTGGTTATTAATTCAAGTTGTAGGTGATGGAACACGTTCCTTAAGCAAGTATAAAATAGGTGATTCTCTAAATCTTATTTATCCATTGGGAAATTCGTTCTCTATGCCGACAGTAACACAATCTAGGCTGCTGCTTGTTGGTGGTGGTGTTGGTGTAGCTCCTTTGCTGTTTTTAGGCGCAATATTGGCTGAAAAGGGTTATTTGCCTTCTTTTTTGATTGGCGCTCGAAATGTCGACGGATTGATTGAACTTGAAAAATTTCAACAATTTGGAGATGTTTATGTGACAACTGAAGATGGATCAGCTGGAGAAATCGGTTTTGTGACCAATCATTCTATCTTGAAAAATGCTTTTGATAAAATTTATACGTGCGGACCGACTCCAATGATGCAAGCTATTGCTCAATTTGCAGATAATAAATCTATTGATTGTGAAGTTTCCCTCGAAAATAAAATGGCATGTGGCATTGGAGCTTGTTTATGCTGTGTTACGCAAACTCATCAAGGCAATCAATGTGTATGCACAGATGGTCCAGTATTTAAAACAAATGAGTTGGTATGGCAAATTTGACAACAAAAATAGGCAACCTTACACTAAAAAATCCTGTTATTACTGCTTCAGGCACATTTGGGTATGGCGAAGAATATCTCGATTTTTTAGATATTAATCAATTAGGAGGTATTTGTGTAAAAGGAACAACGCTGCACCGACGCGAAGGAAATCCATATCCAAGAATGGCAGAAACACCATCTGGCATGTTGAATGCAGTTGGATTGCAAAATAAAGGAGTTGACTATTTTATAAATACAATTTACCCACGTCTGAAAGCATTTGAAACCGCGTTCATTGTCAATGTTTCCGGTTCAACATTAGAAGATTATATTGAAACAGCAGAAAAAATAAATTCATTATCATTTATTCCTGCAATTGAATTAAACATATCATGCCCTAATGTAAAACAAGGGGGTATGGCATTTGGCGTTGACAAAGATATGGCGGCCGAAGTAGTCAAAGAGGTTCGCAAAGTATATGATAAACCACTAATTGTTAAATTATCTCCTAATGTAACAGATATTGTTTCTATTGCGAGAGCTGTTGAGCATGAAGGTGCTGATGCAGTTTCACTTATTAACACACTATTGGGAATGGCTATTGATGCTGAAACACAAAAGCCGTTGTTATCAACTATTACTGGAGGCCTATCAGGCCCATGTGTTAAGCCAATTGCGTTACGTATGGTATGGCAAGTTGCTCATGCAGTGAAAATTCCTGTGGTTGGAATGGGAGGAATTAGTAATGCGCGCGATGCAATTGAATTTTTTTTAGCAGGCGCAACCGCTATTGAAGTGGGAACTGCCAATTTTATTGATCCTGCTATTAGTCTACAAGTGATTCAAGGTATTGATGACTATTTGCAACGCCATAACTGTGAGTCAATTACTGATATTATTGGCGCATTGAAAACAGCATGATTGATTGAATATTAATTATTACGTTCATAATTTATAAACGAGAAGTGATATGGATTCACGTCCGTTTCAGGGTGATCTTCCGAAAAAGTTGTATGCCATTGAGCAGGGTCTAAAGTTGGAAAAAATGCGTCTGCTTCAAAAGGTGCATAAATGATTGTTAAGTACAATTTATCGGCTTGATTAATAGTTTGATGATAGAGAGAACTCCCTCCAATGATAAAAATTTCCTCCTCTTCTTTACATAGTTGCAAAGCTTCTTCTAATGAATGTGCAACCAAGCAGCCTGAGAATTGAAGAGATTGAGTTGTCACAACAATGTTTTTCCTTTTAGGTAAAGCACCTTTAGGAAGAGAAAGAAATGTATTTCGTCCCATTATCACCGAGTGCTGCAGTGTAAGCTGTTTAAACCGTTGTAAATCTTCTGAAATATGGCATAATAGTTGATTGTTATTACCGATAGCATTGTGAGCTGCGATGGCAGCAATAATCGAGAGTTTGGGCATGAAAAACAAAGTAGATGGTTTTTATGGGACAAATATATCTATTTTTAATGATTGTACGTATGCCATTTTAATTAAAAACGATAATTTACTCAGCAACATTTGTCACACAAAAAAACAAACGCCAAGAACCCGTGAAAAATAATAAATATACCAATTTATTGCTCCAAGATGCAGTAGGATTAGGAGAAAATAGGCTAAATTTGCAGCATCGTTAACTCATCAAATACAAATCATTCATCAAATAACATGGCAAAGACAACGAAAGAAGACGCCCTCAATTATCACAGAATGGGCAAGCCGGGTAAAATCGAGGTAATTCCCACAAAACCTTATAGTACACAAACTGATTTATCTTTAGCTTATTCGCCCGGTGTGGCAGAACCTTGTCTTGAAATAGAGAAAGATCCTAATGCCGCTTATGAATATACCACTAAAGGAAATTTAGTGGCAGTTATTTCCAATGGAACGGCCGTTTTAGGGTTAGGTGATATTGGAGCGTTAGCCGGCAAACCGGTGATGGAGGGTAAAGGTCTTCTATTTAAAATCTTTGCCGGAATTGATGTTTTTGATATTGAGGTGAATGAAAAAGATCCGGAAAAATTTATTCAAACGGTA
>JAJZHJ010000226.1 GCA_021804525.1 Bacteroidota bacterium
GATTTTCTTTTCTCCGGTTTTTCTTTTTTTATTCATTCGAGTCAAACGGGATGTTCCAGGTGCAGCGTTCTACCGACAAGAACGCATCGGTTTACATGGGAAACCTTTTCAAATCATTAAATTCAGGACAATGTATCACAATGCTGAAAATGGAGTTCCTCAGTTAACCACTGCACAAGATCAGCGAATTACACGCTTTGGCATGATCATGCGTCGCTATCGATTGGATGAATTGCCTCAATTTTATAATATTCTAAAAGGCGAAATGTCGATCGTAGGGCCTCGTCCCGAGCGTAAGTATTTTATTCAACAAATCATGGAAATAGCTCCATATTATTGTTTACTTTATAATGTTCGACCAGGACTAACCTCATGGGGACCTATTAAAGTAGGCTACACAGACACAAGGGAAAAAATGGTAGAACGACTCCAATACGATATTCTCTATTTGGAAAATATGTCCTTGCTATCGGACTTGCAAATTTTATTTTTCACATTGTCCATCATTATACGTGGGAAAGGATTGTAAAAGTTGCCAATTTCATTCAATATCACTACTTTTGTGCTACGAAAAAATGGAAGCAACGATATGATTCCTGTAACTTCATTTAATTGATTATCAATATTTAGCTATGAATTTTTCACTGAATAACGTAAATAAGAAATGGTTTTGGGGGACAATCATTCTGGTTGTACTTTTAGCATTGGCTTTACTGTTTGCGTTAAAAACTATTTCTGATAAAAATAAAGAAATGAGTGGCTTTGTAGGACAGATGACATACGAGAAAAGTCAAATAGAACAAGAATATCAGGATTTCTCCAAATCAATGGATGGATTGCAATTTAAGACGAATAATGACTCGTTAGCTCATCAGATTGAGATGCAACAACAACATATCCAATCACTCATGCAGGAGTTGCACACCGTTAAAGCTACCGATACACAAGAAATAGCTCGATTAAAAAGAGAATTAGCACTGGTGCGCTCTGTGATGTTGCATTATGTAAATATCGTAGATTCACTAAACCAAATCAATGCCGCTTTGACAACAGAAAACAAAGTTGTTAAGCAGAAATATGTACAGGCAACACAAACCGTGCAACAGTTGTCCAAGGAAAAAAGCACGTTGACCGATCAAGTGAAAATGGCGGCACGTCTCGAAGCAAAATCGGTTGTAATTGAAACATTGACCGATCGCAATAGAAAAACGGACAAAGTGAGAAAGACAGCGACGATAAAAATTAATTTTACCATCTCCAAAAATATTACAGCAACTCCTGGTGATAAAATAGTTTATGCGCGTATTATGACACCAGATAACGAAGTGCTGTCTAACAATCCCAACGATCTTTTCCCGTTTGAGAACCGTCAAATTCAGTTTTCATGTAAGAAAATGGTGGAATATCAAGGAACAGCCGACCTTTCGGATGTGCTATATTGGCAAGTTGATCAATTGTTATTTCCTGGTACCTACCGCGTTGATCTTTTTGTGGACGGAAATCTTATGGGACAACAAACTTTTGTTTTAAAAAAATAAGGAAAGCCTGCTGGTTATTTTTACAGCGCATCCCGTATTAATTTTCTACTAACACATGGATGTGCAACCTATCTTAAAAGAATATACAACCTATTTACAGCTCGAAAAATCCCTATCCATTCATACAGTGGCGGCTTATGTGAGCGATGTAGAGAAATGGTTTACTTACCTTTCCGACGCTTCGATTCCATATTCAGAAGCAAAACCGGAATATTTCAATGATTTTCTGATTGATCTAGCCGAGATTGGTCTCTCTGCCCGTTCGCAAGCCCGCATTATTTCCGGCATAAAATCCTTTTATCATTTTCTGATTTTGACTGATCAACTTGATGTCGATCCAACCGATCTGCTTGATTTGCCAAAGATTGGCGTTCATTTGCCTGAAGTATTATCGGTAGAAGAAGTCAATCTATTGGTCGATTCCATTGATCTATCGTCACCTGAAGGGCAACGGAACCGCGCTATAATTGAAACACTTTATGGATCGGGGCTGCGTGTCAGCGAATTGGTAAATCTGAAAATGTCGGTTATTGACTTTGAACGTGGTGTGGCGCGAGTAGATGGGAAAGGAAGCAAGCAGCGCCTGGTTCCGCTTTCGGAAGAAGCATTGGTGCAAATTGCCCAGTGGAAATTGATCCGGCACGAAATGAAAATTCAAAAAGGACATGAAGATTTTCTGTTCTTGAATCGACGTGGTGCCAAACTGACGCGTGTGATGATTCTCATCATAGTCAAAAAATTGGCAAAAGGAGTAGGAATTGAAAAAAACATCAGTCCCCACACATTTCGGCATTCCTTTGCCACGCATCTGCTGGAAGGCGGTGCTAATTTACGCGTCATACAACAACTTCTGGGTCATGAATCAATCATGACAACCGAGATTTATACGCATATTGATATGAATTTGCTTCGGGATACTATTTTACGCTTTCACCCAAGCAACCGAAAAAACCCCAATCAACCTGAATAATTTTAGGTTGATTGGGGTTGAATATTTTCCTAATCAAGAGTCAGTCTTACAGCAAAGAGTCGGGAGAAAGATTTTTGCTTTCGATATCCATAAAGTAATTGTAGGTACCTACAGTTAATTCGTCGCAAGCTGCATAATCACAAACGATGATCCCTTTAGGATGCAATTGTAACATGCTAATTGTCCACTTATGATTGATCCCCTCTTCCACTGCATGATGCAACGCACGAGCTTTGTTGTGTCCATTGACTAAAATAAGCACTTCTTTCGCATCCAAAATTGTTCCAACGCCAACAGTCAATGCCGCTTTCGGAACCTGATCGATATCATTGTTGAAAAACCGCGAATTGGCAATCATCGTATCCATTGTTAACTCTTTGTCGCGAGTACGAGAGTGCAACGATGAGCAAGGTTCATTAAATGCAATGTGTCCGTCAGCCCCGATTCCGCCCATAAACAAGTCGATTCCACCAACTGATTTAATTTTCTCTTCATAACGTTGGCATTCTGCGGCTGTGTCGGTTGCCATACCATCCAACAGATTCACATTTTCAGGTCGAATATCAATGTGACTAAAGAAGTTAGTCCACATAAACGTGTGATAACTTTGCGGATGTGTTGCCGGTAATCCGATGTATTCATCCATGTTGAACGTAATCACATGTTGAAACGAAACCCTTCCCGCTTTGTTATGTTCAATCAGTGCTTGATAGGTGCTTAACGGTGTTGATCCAGTTGGCAAACCCAATACAAAAGGGTTTGCTGCGGTAGGGTTTGCTTCTCTGATTTTTGAAACAATGTAATTGGCCGCCCATTGCGACATGAGTGTGTAATCAGGTTCAATAATAAGTCTCATGCTTCACTTGATATTTTAATATTAATAAATGGGTTATGCATTTGCAAGCTCTTTTCCTAATGCAATGCAAGCGTCATACGCAGCTTCTTTCAGACTTTGTTTTTCTTCCACCGCTGTTCCGATAACTTCCCATTTCATCCGTTCGGCAAAAGTTGCTAAAATTTTCATCGAAGCATTTGACCACGTTGACGACCCAAAATAGGAAAATTTACGATGTTTGATATCTCGGTTTTCTATTTTGAGTAAGAAAGAAGCCATTTCGGGGAAAAGACCGTTGTTATATGTTGGACTGCCTATAACCAACCGATCGAATCTATAAATGTCGGTAAGAATAAACGAAGCATCTGTTTTTGCCACATCGTAAATGACAATGTGTTTTTCACCTGCTTCCGAAAGACCTTCGGCAATGGCTTCGGCCATTTGTTCGGTGTTACCATACATGCTGGCATAAACAATCACCACGCCCTTGCTACCTTCGTTTCGGCTCAACCGATTCGTCATCTCAATGATTTTAGGGATTTGATCGCGCCAAACAGGCCCGTGTGTCGGACAAATGGATTTGATTTCCACCGTGTTCATTTTTTCCAATGCTTTTTGAACCGGCGAGCCATACTTTCCTGCAATATTGGCAAAATAGCGATCAAATTCTTCTAAATACTTGGTGACCATTAAATCAGTGTCAATCACACCTCCGTCTAACGCACCAAACGCGCCAAATGCATCGCCTGTAAAA
>JAJZHJ010000002.1 GCA_021804525.1 Bacteroidota bacterium
TACCTTTGTCGCAGTAGCAATAGTTGGATGAACGGAATCCGGTTGAACGGATTGAGAAACCTTCACAACTGCCGGCACAAGCACTTTATGTGTCTCAACTGATGGAGATTTCACAGGAGAAGATGCGCCGGTGTGAGCAACAATTTTCCCAAAAGAAAAAGGCAGTTTTGCAGGCGGCAGACAGTTTTCGTCATTGCAACCCATGAATTCAACATAACCCGAAACTAGAAATTTTTGAGGATCCGTCACGGTCACTTTTTGAATAAAAATAGCCTGATGTTCATACCAGGTCAATGTCATCGCAAAAGTTTTGTCGTACTCTTTAACCATAGGAGATGAAGAGGTCACATTGCCTACCAAACGAGCACCAGTCACCTTATCGAAATGAAACGAAGTAGAAACAGGGCCACCCGATGGCAAATTCTGACCATATACATGCCACCCATTCTGAATGAAAGTTTTAAATACAAGCTCTATCGTATTACCTGCTTTTTTTTGTTGATCAAAACTCCATGTAATGGGCTGTAAAATCTGTCCCATGGCTATCCACCCTATAAATATAAATGCTAACAAGAATCCTATCTTTCTCATATCATACACTTTAAATCGAATTAATATTCTATTTTCTTTCGACAATTGCTTATTAAAGCAAGACAAAGTTACTCAAATCTCCCTATTTCACAAAGAATCGCTCAATCAGCAACAACCGAAAGTCTTAGGTAAATCATGAAATAAAAACAGACATCCCTAAATACCTGTTTAATTGAAAAATAAAAATTATTTTCGTGACATCGCTCTTGTCAAATCGACATAACTGGATATGGATAATCGCTTCCGAAAAAAGCGCAATCCAACAAAAAAACAAAGTGAAATCATTACCTTTGCAAGATCAAACGATCACAAGGTATGGCAAAAAAAGAACAGCAACCCATCAAAAGACAAACTAAAAGAGAAGGGGCATCTACGTCTGGACAAAGCCGTTGGATTAAAATTCTCAAAGACGAACGCACGCACTTTATCATTGGGATACTGTTGATGATGGGTGTTTGTTATGTGGCTTTGGCGCTAACATCCTTTTTCTATACCGGAGCCGCTGATCAAAGTAAAATGCAGGGGTCTTGGTTTCACCTCTCTAACGATGAAACTGCGATACAAAACTGGACAGGGGCTATTGGTGCTCATATTGCTGAAGCCATGATCAACAGAGGATTTGGAATTGCAGCTTATGCATGGCTTATCTTTCCCATTGTACTCGCTCTTCGCCTTATGTCAGTTCGCACAATTCCTTTATGGAAATCTTTTTTATACCCTTTGGCAATTATGATTTGGGTGTCTCTTTTTTTAGGTGTTACGTTTTCATCTATTTACAAAGACTCATTTTTATATCTCGGAGGTGAACACGGATATTATGCCGGAGAGTGGATGCGTGGGAAATTTGGATGGACAGGCACTTTACTTATTCTCCTTGTTTTTGGATTCATTTTTAGTGTACTACTCTTTAAAGGACTTATCCCATTTTTGAAAAACATATTCAAACACAACCCAGCTAAAGAAGTCGCTGTTAAATCAGAATCAAACATTTTTGTTCCCAACAACAAACCCACAAAAAACTCTTTGATGCTCGACATTGAAGAAGAGGAACAAACGGATGATGAAGAAAGCGCATTGGACCCAATTGTTAATCAACAAAATAATGCATCTTCCGATTTTGAGATTACGGCTCCTCAGCCAGAGATTTATCAAACAGAACTTTCGGATGCAGAACAACAACGAATGCTCCATCTCAATGATCAACCAGAAAGCAACGACGAAGAAAATTACGATGCTTCGGTTTTAGGAGAATACGATCCAACTTTGGATTTATCAGGCTATCATTTTCCGGTTTTAGAGCTGTTGAAAGAATATAATAACGGGTTGACATCGGTGGATATGGATGAACAAAACACTAACAAAAACCGGATCATCAACACACTGAAAAACTACGGAATTGAGATTGACAGTATTAAAGCAACTGTTGGACCAACCATTACGCTGTATGAAATAGTACCAAAACCAGGCGTTCGCATTTCAAAAATCAAAAATCTTGAAGACGATATCGCACTAAGTTTAGCCGCTTTGGGCATTCGGATTATCGCACCTATACCAGGGAAGGGCACTATTGGCATTGAAGTTCCAAACCGCGATCCTCAAATTGTCTCCATGCGTTCGGTGATCAGTTCGAAAAAATTTCAGGAATCCAGATATGATTTGCCGGTGGCGTTTGGAAGTACCATTACCAATGAGATATTCATGTTAGATCTTTGCAAAATGCCTCACTTGTTGGTAGCCGGCGCAACCGGGCAAGGAAAATCAGTAGGTCTGAATGCCATTATCGCTTCTTTGTTGTACAAAAAGCATCCATCCACCTTGAAATTTGTACTCATTGACCCCAAAAAGGTGGAATTCAACATCTATTCCGACATTGAGAAACATTATTTGGCAAAACTTCCCGATGGTGAGGAAGCCATCATTACTGATGTCTCTAAAGTTGTGCAAACACTTCAATCACTGACAATTGAAATGGATAACCGTTACGACTTATTGAAGAAAGCACATGTAAGGAACATCAAAGAATATAATGCTAAATTTGTAACACGTCATCTGAATCCCGAAAAAGGACATAAATTTTTACCATACATTGTGGTTATTATTGATGAGTTTGGTGATTTGATTATGCAAGCAGGAAAAGAAGTGGAAATGCCTATTGCTCGTATTGCACAATTAGCCAGAGCGGTGGGAATCCACATGGTGATCGCCACACAACGTCCTTCAACCAACATCATTACAGGCGTGATCAAAGCTAACTTTCCTGCTCGCGTTGCATTTCGCGTTATGGCTATGGTCGATTCACGCACTATTCTCGACACACCGGGTGCCAATCAATTGATCGGTCGTGGCGATATGCTCTTTTCACAAGGCGGTGACTTGATTCGTGTGCAATGCGCTTTTGTCGATACGCCGGAAGTGGAAAAAATCGTAAAGTATATTGGGCAACAAACCTCCTTCCCTACCGCTTATTATTTACCCGAATATTTAGGAGGCGACGGAGAAAGCAGCGATCTTTCCGATGTAGATTTAAGCAAACGTGATCCGCTTTTTGAAGAGGCTGCACGCCTGATCGTAATGAATCAACAAGGATCAACTTCGTTGATTCAGCGTAAGTTTTCGATAGGATACAACCGTGCAGGACGAATTGTAGATCAGTTAGAAGCAGTTGGCATCATTGGTCCGCCAGACGGAAGCAAACCTCGCCAAGTGCTGATTTCAGATGAATATGATTTGGAAAAACGTTTGAAAAATTATTCATAATCTGACCATTTGTAGCAAAAGTATTTTGCATACAATCTTATATTACACATATTTACATGGCTATCAACAAATCCAATTTAGTGGATTTCATCACTTTAGGATGTTCAAAGAACTTAGTCGATTCAGAACACCTCATGCGCCAATTTCAGGCAAACGGTTATCAGGTACATCATGATGCAGAAAAGCCTGAAGGACGCATAGTCATTATTAATACCTGCGGATTTATTGGCGATGCTCAAGAAGAATCAATAAACACAATTCTTCAATTTGCGGAATTACGAAAGCAACATAAAATCGACAAACTCTTTGTGATGGGATGCCTATCTCAGCGTTATTTAAAAGAGTTGGAGCAAGAAATTCCCGAAGTGGATCAATACTACGGCAAATTCGATTACACTGGGATATTAACAGCATTAGGAAAAACATACAAAGCCAACTTTGCAGTGGAACGTGCACTTACAACACCATCGCATTATGCGTATGTCAAGATTTCGGAAGGATGCGATCGCACCTGTTCCTATTGTGCCATCCCCATCATCACTGGGAAACATCGTTCCCGACCGGCAGAAGAAATAATTGAAGAGGTAACGTGGTTAGTATCGCAAGGAGTAAAAGAGTTTCAACTCATAGCACAAGATTTATCTTACTACGGTTATGATACAGAACAAAAAGCGATGCTGCCTGATCTTGTCAATCGCATTGCCAATATAAATGGAGTTGAATGGCTTCGTTTGCATTATGCTTATCCTACGAATTTCCCGATTGAGCTATTAAAAGTTATGCGTGAACACGAAAATGTGTGTAACTATTTAGATTTAGCCTTGCAACACAGCAGTGACACTATGCTAAAGCGTATGCGTCGAAATATCACATTAGAGCAAACCCGTCATTTACTGCATACCATTCGAGAAGAAGTACCCGGCATACATCTACGCACAACTTTACTAGTAGGACATCCCGGAGAAACCAAAGAAGAGTTTGACGAACTGAAAGCTTTTGTTGCCGAACAACGATTTGAACGTCTTGGTGTTTTTGCTTACTCACACGAAACTGGCACTTACGCATACAACCATTACATGGACGATATAGCTCAAGATGTCAAAGCACAACGAGTAAATGAAATCATGGAATTGCAACGTACTATTTCTGCTGAACATAATCAACACAAAGTAGGCAAAACACTCAGAATAATGATTGACAAAGAAGAAAGCGAATTTTACATAGGCCGCTCAGAATTTGATTCTCCCGAGGTTGATCCAGAAATATTAATTGCTAAAACTAAAACTTTATCGACAGGCTCATTTTATTCAGTAAAAATCACTAATTTTGACGATTATGATTTATTCGGAGAGGTGACTCTATAAGAATTTGAAACGCAACAAAAAATGCATTCAACGCCATTCTTCTATCTTTCTCATACAACTTTAACTTTTCATGGCTATGACACACAAAGAATTGATTGCTGATTTATCAAGCAAACTGCTCATTTCAGAGAATGATATATCTGAGTTGCTTGACACCACCTTCACCACGATGGCAAATGAAATGAGCAAAGGAAATTCTGTTCACATGCAAGGATTCGGCACATTTGAGCCACATCGCAAAGAAGAACGCCTTACGATCAATCCGCGCACCAAAGTTCGCACGTTGATTCCCCCAAAACAAGTAGTAGTGTTCAAGCCAAATCAAACCTTAAAAGATAAAGTGAAGGAGGCGCCTCGAAATGAATAATGAAAAACTCACCTTAGCCAATATTGCCGCATATCTTGCACAACAAAAAGGAATCACGAAAAAAGTGGCTATAAGTTTCTTACAACAATTAACAGAGACTCTTGGCGAAGAATTACTACGCGATGGCGAAGTAAAAGTAAAAGGGCTTGGCCTCTTCAAAATAGAATGGCACGAAAGCCGGATGAGCGTTAATGTGCAAACCGGCAAAAAATATGAGATTGCTGGACATAACAAAATCACCTTTACGCCGGACAAATCAATGCGTGAAGTGGTGAATAAACCGTTTGAACACCTCGAACCGATTGTTATGGACAATGAGCCTATTTCTGCAAATGATACGTGGATGGATGATGAAGAATTACGTCTGAAACGGTTTTCTGAGCAAGCTCAAGAAATTTTGGGCATCATTGCTGATCTGCAACAAATTCAACCAGAAGATAAAAACCAGACTTCACAGACAATTGAAACACCAACTGTTAGTCCGACAGATCCTGTTGCACATATACAACAGAATGTTTCAATTGATAAACAAGAAATTGAGCAAGCCTCAACATCTACTACAACAAATATCGCTGACTCAGCCAAGACGATTGTTCAAAAAAAATCTGTAGAAAAGGATTCTATTCCAGCTTGTTCGGACGAGAAAATCATGATGGAACGCATGGCAAAACAAGTACCTATTAGCAATAAAAGATGGGTCGCATTGTCTATTTTATTCGCCGTGGTCGTAGTGATTAGTATTCCGATTTATTACTATTTTTTTGTTATGAATCATGGTGACGATGCAACTCAAACCACAACAGTTTTAGCATCAACATCTTCAACTCATATCAAAACAATCGCTGCTATTCCTGTCATTCATTCAAAACCAACTGCAACCAAAGTTTCTACACAACCAACTTTAACATCCAATCCACTCACACAATCACGCACATATAAAGAAACTATAGCAACGGAAACATTTAAAGAAGGATCACGACTCACGCTGATGGCGCTTAAATATTATGGGAATAAGCTATTCTGGGTTTATATATATGAGGCAAACAAAGATAAAATTGCAAACCCAGATTGCATTTCTGCAGGAACTCACATCAAGATTCCAAAACTTAATCCAAAATTGATTGATGTACATAATCCTCAATGCTTGATTCAAGCCAGCGCTTTGCAAACTACTTACACCAAACGACATGCAATACAGGCAAAATGAGATGCGAGTATCATTCATCACCTTCACACACAACATTCGCCGCATTTGCAAGCATACAAAATTTATCTAAAGAAGTGATTATCGCCAACGACGAGTCGTATAAAAGAGTTGATCAAAATGAATGGATATAGCTTAGACGAGAATACTCGCCTACTAAAAATTGCACAAGAAAACCACTCCGTTGTTTGCAAAGAAGGAATTTCAAAGTATCTTCGCTGAAAAATTCCGAGTTTTTTCGTTTTTATACTATAAAAGATAAATGAGATTCTTATGTCAACATATCCATATCCATTGCTTAACTCCATCAATTCACCTGACGATCTTAAAAAACATACCTTAGAAGAAATGCCCGTTGTTTGCGAAGAGCTTCGTTGCTTTATCATCGATGCTTTATCCAAAAATCCTGGACATTTTGCCGCAAGTCTTGGAGTTGTTGAACTTACTGTGGCGCTGCATTATGTGTTTCAAACGCCTTACGATCGCATTGTATGGGATGTAGGCCATCAGGCATATAGCCATAAAATATTGACTGGTCGTCGTGATGTATTCCATACCAATCGCCAGTTTCAAGGCATCAGTGGGTTCCCCAAAAGGAGCGAAAGCCCTTATGACACATTTGGCGTAGGACACGCTTCCACTTCTATTTCAGCAGGATTGGGCATGTCAGTTGCTTCGTCGTTGAAACATGAACCCAACCGACACGTTGTGGCTATCATCGGCGATGGTTCGCTTACCGGCGGGCTTGCTTTCGAAGGTCTCAACAATGCTTCCATCAATCCGAATAATTTGTTGATCATTCTCAATGACAATCAAATTGCGATTGATCCAGTGAAAGGTGGCATCAGCCAATATCTTGTCAACATTACCACATCGCGTACTTATAATAAGATTAGGTTCAAAACTGCTTCTTTTTTAGAGAAGAAGAATATTCTCAACACCAAGAAAAAACATAAAATTACCAGTATCGGGAACCAAATAAAACTTCTTTTTGCGCGCCAAAATAATATTTTTGAAGGCATGCATATTCGTTATTTTGGGCCTGTGGATGGTCACGATGTGATCAATTTAATTCGACTTTTGAATGAGATCAAAGATTTCAAAGGCCCCAAAGTTTTGCATATTGTCACAAAAAAAGGGAAAGGATATAAACCAGCTGAAGAATCAGCCACTGAATGGCATGCACCAGGAAAATTTAACAAAGAAACAGGAGAACGCATTCGTCACAACGGCGACAAAGAACCACCACTCTTTCAAGATGTTTTTGGAAAAACCGTGCTTGAGTTAGCTGAACTTAATGAACACATTGTCGCAGTTACTCCTGCCATGATCAGTGGTTCATCATTACATTTTATGCAGGAAAAGATGCCGGAACGCGTTTTCGATGTTGGAATTGC
Organism: Bacteroidota bacterium; assembly: GCA_021804525.1. GTDB lineage: Bacteria > Bacteroidota > Bacteroidia > Bacteroidales > Paludibacteraceae > Microbacter. The sequence continues at coordinate 7,681 of JAJZHJ010000002.1, forward strand.
TGAGGGCCATGCCGTAACTTTTTCCGCCGGATTGGCAACGGAAGGCATGCAACCTTTCTGCAATATCTATTCCACTTTTATGCAAAGAGGCTACGACAACGTAATTCACGATGTAGCACTGCAAAACCTTCCTGTAGTGTTATGTCTCGATCGTGCCGGATTGGTTGGAAGCGACGGAGCAACACATCATGGCATGTTCGATTTAGCTTATTTTCGCTGTATTCCAAATCTAACCATTTCGTCACCACTCAACGAAATTGAACTCCGTAATTTAATGTACACAGCACAACTGCCTGACAAAGGTGCATTTGTCATTCGATATCCACGAGGAAATGGGGTGCTTACTGATTGGCAAAAGCCATTTGAAGAAATTCCCATTGGGAAAGGAAAATGGATAAAACAAGGAAAAGGAATCGTAATTCTTTCACTTGGCCCTATTGGCAATACCGTAATTGCCGCTATCACCGAAGTTGAAAAACAAGTTCACGCTTCTATTGCTCATTGCGATATGCGTTTTCTTAAACCACTCGATGAGGATATTTTGCACCATGTTGGAGAAAAATTCGCCACTGTTGTTACCGTTGAAGATGGAGTTTTGGCAGGTGGCTTTGGAAGTGCAGTTACCGAATTTATGGCTGACCACGGCTACTGTCCAACAATAAAACGCATCGGAATGCCTGACCAATTTATTGAACACGGACAACCCGCTGAACTTTATCATTCTATTCAAATGGATTGCGAAAGTATCACACAAACCTTGCTTAGCTTGTTGAACAAATGATTGGAACTTTTGTCAATGCTTCGACGGTTATTGTCGGTGGTATTATCGGAGTATTGTTGAAACAACATATTTCTCACCGATTGTCCACAGTTTTCTTTCAAGTTATTGGCCTTTTTACCATCGTAATGGGTTTGAAAATGGCACTACAAAGCGAACATGTAATAGTGCTTATCCTTTCGCTTATCGTAGGTGCTTTTGTCGGCGAGGCCATTCATTTAGACCAACAAGTAGAGCAACTTGGCCAGTACGTAAAAAAACATCTTAAAGTTGGTAACGAGAAATTCACAGAAGGATTGGTCACCTCTTTTTTGTTATTCTGCACTGGTTCCATGACCATTATCGGTTCAATTCAAGAAGGAATGGGGCAAGGACATGAACTCCTTTTCACTAAAGCCATCATGGATGGGTTTTCAGCCATTCTTTTAGCAGCAGGTTTTGGTATCAGTATTCCGTTAGTGGCCGTTCCACTGCTCATTTTTCAAGGAAGCATCACGTTATTGGCCTATTTTTTTGGTGCCCATTTCTCAGCGTCCATCATCACCGAGCTTACAGCGACCGGTGGTGTTTTGTTAATCGGGCTTGCGATTAACATTTTGGATATCAAAAAATTGAAAGTCACGAATATGCTGCCGTCTTTAATTTTCGTTTGTCTCTTTATGTGGATACAGATACATTTTTCTTTTTAACATGCAAAATATAGAAGCAACAAAACATGCTCATATGAAACATGTTAATACAAAGCAAACTCAACTGTGTAATTTTTTAATGCCAATCCTTGCAAATACAGAAAATTGCAGTATCTTTGCAGAGCAATTAAGAGCAATTGTAATACAAACAATGGTGTGGTAGTTCAGCTGGTTAGAATACCTGCCTGTCACGCAGGGGGTCGCGGGTTCGAGTCCCGTCCATACCGCAAAAAGCAAGTTTAACGACTTGCTTTTTTTATTTTTCCCCAGTTATGAGTTTGAACAAGCAGTGCTGTGCACTATAGAAACGAAGTTATAATTTCTTTTTCTAATTCTAATCCTGTCTTCTTATCATCAGTTTGATTTACAAAAAATAAATCACCAGCCACTGTCCAATTCTGCAAAAAAAAATATATATTTGCTACTTACTAACAGGACACAACATGAACAATCGTGTAAAAATATCGATTCAGGGCCTTATCAGTAGCAAAACCACTATCAGAACTTTTGCTTTACTTTTGGGTCAAGAAGCAGAGACACGTCGTGTCACCATTATCATCGGGCCGATGGAAGCAGAATCGATTGCACTGCAGCTTCAAGGCATAAAACCTCCGCGTCCGCTCACACACGACTTGTTGATCAACACTCTATCTGCGTTTAACATTCAATTGCTCGAAGTCAATATTCATCGTTTCGAAAACGGGGTATTTTATTCAGAACTTCTTTTGTTAAACAACGAAAAAACAGTGACCGTTGATGCCCGAACCTCCGATGCCATTGCATTAGCCGTCAGAGTAGGATGCCCTGTTTTTATGGATCAGACTATGTTCAATGAATTTGCTATTGATATGGAAGAAACCTCATCAGAAACCAAAGAAGGAGAACAACAAGAAACTGAAGAAGAAACAACACTAGAAGATTTACAGGAACAATTGAAACAAGCTATTGCCAACGAACAATATGAAGAAGCGGCTCGTTTGCGTGATGCAATTAACAGCAGAACAAATCCGTAGTCATTCTTTTTTCCATACGCACTTTCCAACGAAGGCATTCAAGACCAATTTATGCCTATCATAGCTAACATATAACGTTTCAAGCGCTCATTTCACAGATGACTTTCATGGCAAATGCGATATGGCTTTTTTTACGATATGCCCACCTTGATCAAAATAGTTTTTCTATCTTTGTCCATGAATTTAAGAAGATTGCTATATGCTGTTATTCATGTGATAAAACCACAATCAATGCGGATTTTTCGGTAATGAAGGAAGTTATGTATCACTCATATAAAAAAACGAATACGTTCACTGGAAACGAATCTCAAAGATTCGGGATGAGTTCCATCCGATTCTAAACATAGAAATGATTTTCGGATGAAAATATCTTGGAAAATAGTATTCATTGCAATCGCTTGTTTAGCAGTTGTTTCATATATCATCGCTGCTACGATTACGCTCTCGGGAAAATCGGCTACTGAAGTATGCCGTGGATTACAGATTTCCGTGATGGACAGTGCAACAGCCAGTTTTGTTACTCCGGACGATATAGATCGTATGTTGAAGAACCATGATATTTCGATGTTAGGTGTCACTATGAATCAGATTCATTTATCGGACATCGATAAGCTAATTGCAAAGAATCCTTATGTTGACAACGTGGAGTGCTACAAAACACTCGACGGCAACATAAAAATAAATATATGGCAACGACAACCCATCGCCGAAGTAATGGGATCAACTAATTATTACCTCGACAATCAATTGAATAAATTACCTATTTTAATAGGACATTCAGCCTTTGTTCCGATTATTTCGGGAGACGTCAGTGACACTTTTTTGAGTCGGGATTTATTCCCTTTTGTCCAATATATTCATCAACATGAATTTTGGAATGCGCAAATAGAACAGATTTATCTTCAGTCGGATTCGCTCATCGAATTAGTGCCCCGCTTAGGTAATTGTGTTATTAATTTAGGAACAATTGATCGATATGAACAAAAGATGAATAAGTTGATGGAACTATATCAACATGCTTTGACCTATGTAGGATGGGATCGTTATTCCTACATTGACCTGCAATATAAAGACCGCGTCATCTGTACCAAGAGAAGCCCTATTGACAACTCTTTCGGCCAACAAAAACCGTCAACAACCGACCAACAATAAACTATCTACCCGCAATGGAATCAACAAATACCTATATAGCACTCACAATCGGAAGTGCCCATACAATAGCGGTTGCCGCTCAAATGAATGATGAAGGACAACTACGCATCTTAGCATCGGAAACGCGTCCTTCAGAAGGCATCCGTCATGGCGAAATCATCAATCCGAGCGCTACGGGCTTTGTTGTGAAGAACACGCTCGAACTGTTGGAAAATCGGATTAAAGAGAAAATTGCAAAGGTTTATGTTGGAATCAATGGTCGCTCACTGAAAACATTCAACACATCCATTATGCGTGATTTTCCCGATAGAATACGTATCACTCCTGATCTGTTGAAAGAAATGATGCAAGAAATTAGTCAGGCACAATTAAATGAAGGTGTAATTTATGAAATCTTTCAACAAGAAGTTTTGGTGGATAATGAACCTGAAATGGCTCCCATTGGATGTAATTGCCTGCAATTATCAACAGGATTTCGTGTAGTGGTAGGAAAATCCGAATTGAAAGAAAATGTCGATAGATGCTTTGACCGTACTGGATATGAAATCATCAACACTCCATTGCAACTTATCACAACTGCCCAATCATTACTCTCTCCATTTGAACGCGAACAGGGATGCGCTTTAGTTGATTTTGGAGCCAGTTGCACTTCCATTGCTGTCTATCACCATAATTTTATGCGATACTTGTGGGTATTGCCTTTGGGAGGAAACAACATTACGCGAGATATTATGTCATTAGGCGTTTCGGCAGAAATTGCCGAAGAATTAAAAATACGCTATGGGAATGCACTTCCAAACACGGTAAGCACAACCCAGCGGGTCAGCGTTCGATCAGAAGTTGATGAAAGTGTTGCAATAAAGCTTCCACTTCAAACCATTGCTTTGGTTGTCGAAGCACGCATTACTGAAATTGCTGATGCCATTTGGAAAGCTATTCAACGTTCGGGCGTTGCCGATGATTTAGGTGCCGGACTTATTCTAGCCGGCAATGCTTCCAAGTTGCGCAATCTGGATCAATTATTACAAACAAAAACGAATTTACCCGTGCGCATAGGTTCACACAGTCGCTTTCTGGAAGATGGAACCAACACTCATTATCACGATATTGCTTTTGCGCCATCAATCGGTTTGTTGCTCACAGCAGACAAGGATTGTCTCTATAAAATCCCCGCACAACCCGATGTAAATGGAAAAGGACCTAAAATAAAACGAGACAACAAGTTTGACAAAATACGCACTAAATTGACTAATAATATTGTTGGTCTATTCAAATATGAGGAATCCGAAGAATAAAGCAACAAAACGACATATAATTAATAATCAAACCCTTATTTACAATCACTCACAAAATCAAGAAAAATGAGGGTTCCACCAGAGAGCATAATAACTCAATTATTTACAAACTTATTTTCGATTGAAATACTATGGAACAGAACAATGAATTAATCGATTTCGTTCTTCCAATGGAAAACACTTCCATCATCAAAGTAATTGGCGTAGGTGGTGGCGGAGGAAACGCAGTTAACCACATGTTTCATCGCGGCATAACTGATGTGACATTTATTGTATGCAACACTGACAATCAGGCGCTACAAAAATCACCCGTTCCTATAAAAATTCAATTAGGCGCCGAGGTAACTGAAGGATTAGGAGCAGGCGGACGACCCGAACGTGCCCGTGAAGCAGCTATGGAGTCGTTGGAAGAAATTGAAAAGGTGCTTAAAACCAATACAAAAATGGTTTTCATCACTGCCGGCATGGGTGGTGGAACAGGAACAGGTGCTGCACCGGTTGTGGCGAAAGTGGCAAAAGAAATGGGCATTCTTACGGTAGGTATTGTCACCATTCCATTTGCTTTCGAAGGAAAAAAGAAAATTGCACAGGCGCTTGATGGTGTAGACGAAATGGCTAAGTATGTGGATGCTCTTTTGGTAATTAATAACGAAAAGCTAAGTCTCATTTATCCTGATCTTGAACTTCCTAACGCATTTGCCCGTGCAGACGATGTTTTGACCAACGCTGCAAAAGGGATCGCCGAGATAATTACGGTACCGGGATATATCAACGTTGACTTTGCCGATGTCTTTACCATCATGAAAGAAGGCGGCGTTGCCATTATGAATACTGGCTATGCCGAAGGGGAAAATCGTGTTACGAAAGCAATTGAAGATGCTTTGCATTCTCCTTTGCTTAACAACAGCGACATTCGTGGTGCTAAAAAGATATTACTCAATGTCTATTGTTCTACCACCAACTCGGTTAAGATGGAAGAGGTATCCGAAATTAATCGATTTATGGAAACCACAGGCTCTGACATAGAAGTAATTTGGGGAGCCAGCTTTGAAGACGGATTAGAAGATAAAGTAAAAATCACCATCATTGCCACCGGATTTGGCATTGATCAAATTCCTGTGATGATTGGCGATAAAAACATTGACGAACTTCAATTTGTAAAAAAACGCTTTGAAGCACCCAAAGCAAAGACTCCAGTACCCGAAATTGTGATTGAACAACCTAAACCGGTTCCACCCACACAATCCATTCCTGTACAACAACAGCCATCTCAGCATCAAATGGATAAATTTTATGGAAATAATCTTTCCCCAAAAAGAAGCTCTCAATTGAGTTTTCAACTTGAAGATATGGATGACGACGAAGCTCTATCAAACATTGAAAACATTCCGGCCTACAAGCGCAAACAACAGTAAACAAGAAATTAATCATCCAAGGCATTCTTCATCGGAAACAATTTAAATATAATACTAAATTTCATACAATCATGGGACTATTTGAAACTGTTAGCGAAGATATTAAAACAGCTATGATGGCAAAACAAAAGGTACGTCTTGAAGCTTTAAGAGGTATCAAGAAAGAGTTTCTGGAAGCAAAAACAGCCAAAGGTTCCGACGGAGAACTGCATGATGATGTTGCCATGAAGATATTGCAAAAAATGGTAAAACAAAGGAAGGATAGCGCAACCATCTACACAGAACAAAACAGACCCGAATTAGCTGAAAATGAACTTGCAGAAGCAGCCATCATCGAAACATATCTTCCACAAGCTTTGAGCGAAGAAGAACTTGAACAAGCGATTCGTTCCATTATCGCCGAAGTTAATGCTACTAGTCCTAAAGATATGGGAAAGGTAATGGGCATTGCCGGTAAAACACTTACAGGGAAAGCAGAAGGAAAACTGATTGCAGAGAAAGTGAAAGAACTTCTCAATTCACTGTAAAAAAATCAGTTATACATTTCAACAATCTCTATCATAGGGTAATTATTATTTATTACAATATTTTCCATTGGAAACTATTGTAATAATGAAATAACTTCTTACCTTTGCATCAAATTTGATGCGTTAGGCCAAATACATGAGAGATCAAAATATACCAATAACAACACTAACATCTTTTCCGGTGAATTGCATCTGTACACTGAGAAACATTTATAAAGCCGTCAATCAATGCGAAAAAGAGTTTGCCACCAAATTTGGGTTGACGTTGAATGAAGCAATGTTATTATGTTCATTGGAGACAAAAAGTCTTTGTGCATCTGACTTAGCAGAAGCGACGGATATGCAATGCTCACAAACTTCCAAAATCTTGAAATCATTGGAAGATAAGAATTTGATAGAAAGAACTTTAGGAAAGGCAGATAAAAGAAACATGTTTTTTATGTTGTCTGAAAAAGGGATAACAATGCTTGCATCGATAAATTCTTTTCAACAAGAAATCCCTGATATTTTGAAGCCAATGCTACAATAACTATTTAGAAACATTCACCAACAACATCACTAAAGCATTGAACACGATGAAAAAATGGATTAACTCATTTTGGAAGAAAAACTACCTAAACATACTTGGTATTATTCTTGGAGCCATAGGGGGCTTATTTTATTGGCATTTTGTTGGCTGTACGTCAGGGCATTGCCCCATTACAGGGTCTCCTGTTTACAGTACTTTGTATGGAGGCATATTAGGTTGGCTGCTTTTCAGCATGTTCAAACCGAAATCTAAGAATAAAAAAGAGAACCCATAAGTAATCATCGCTATGAACCACAAAAAAAAATGGGCTGTCTTAAGTCTGCTCTTGTCATTGCTGATCTTTGCATGCAACCCGAAAAAAGAATCAAAAAGTAGTACTAATCAAGCAAATAAAATGGGAACAATTGAACTAACAAAAGCTGAATTTTTAGCAAAAGTGATGAATTATGAAAAGAACCCACAAGAATGGGTTTTTGAAGGCGACAAGCCTTGTGTTATAGATTTCTATGCTAACTGGTGCGGCCCTTGCAAAATGCTCTCTCCTATCATGGAAGAATTGGCGGTATCGCCCGAATATGCCGGAAAAGTAGATTTCTACAAAGTAAACACCGAAGACGAACCAGAATTAGCAGCCGTGTTTGGTATTCAAAGCATTCCTTCCATTTTGTTTTGCCCCATGCACGAAAAACCCCAAATGGCACAAGGAGCATTACCAAAGGAGACATTAAAACAAGCCATTAACGAAATATTGCTTCAGACAGCTCCGGCAAAATAACAAAATGGAACATTCCTCCGTTGTAATGTCTATGGGATAAGCAGAAGCAATGTTTCTTTGTAACTGATAGACTTCACTAACCGGATTAGTTTCTTATTGCAAGAAAAATTCCCTATTTTTGTAAATCAAAAAATAGGGGATTTTTCTTTTTATAACACCGGTTATTGACGCTTTTGAAACGGTGAGGGGTACATTGCAAACGCAAAATATCTACT
>JAJZHJ010000227.1 GCA_021804525.1 Bacteroidota bacterium
GAGAACCCTCAAAGTAGTAGTGGGGGTGATGCAGCGGGTGGAACATCCTGCTATTCGTCTTTCATTAATTGATTTAGGTATCTTGACTGAAATTGAACTCATTGATAATGATGTTGTAGTGGCCTTTGTATTTCCATTTTCTCACATACCGATTGCCGATCAGCTTATTCATTCTATTGAAAAACCTATTAACCAATTAGGATTAAACTTACAGTATCAAATTCATACCATGTCATCCGAAGAAAGACAACGCTTTCTACAATTAGAAGCAAGCGCCTGGAAAGGATGAAAATATCAACTCCCATGCAACCAAAAACCACCCCATTCGATAAACATCTCAACGCATACGAGCAATGGTTTGAGGAAAATCGTTTTGCGTATTTATCAGAGATAGAAGCTATTCGTAAAGTATGGCCCACACAGGGAACCACCATCGAAATCGGTATCGGAAGTGGCTTGTTTGCCCTGCCACTTTCCATTTTGCAAGGTATTGAACCCTCGTATACCATGCGTGAAAAAGCAAAAGAACGCGGATTGGATGTTCAAGAAGCAGTGGCAGAAGCGCTTCCCTACCCTAGCGAATCCATTGATGCCGCATTGATGGTGACCACCATCTGTTTTGTGGACGATCCGTTAAAAGCGTTGCAAGAAGCCTGTCGCGTCTTGCGAGATACAGGAAATCTTGTGATTGCTTTTGTTGATCGAGAAAGTCCCATTGGTCAATTGTATCTTCAACACAAAGACGAAAGTCTGTTTTACAAAGAAGCTACTTTCTTTAGTACACAAGAAATCATAACGTTGCTTCGCGAAGCAGGATTTCGTGTTTCAGCAACCTATCAAACTATCTTAGGAAATCTCGAACAAATACAAACCACTGAAACCCCGAAAACAGGTTATGGAAAAGGAAGCTTTGTGGTTATCAGCGCCACGAAAAGAAACAACAAGATTCGTGTAGCTTTTGCCGTGAATGAAGAAATGGAGTTGCCCAACAACCATTTTGGCGATGCTTCCTATTTTGACATCTATCAATGGGACAACAATGCATTGAAACACATTGAGACAATACCAAACAAGCAACAAAAAGATAATGTTCCACATCAACACGGTGATGCCGAAAAAGGAGAAGCTATTGTTGATTTATTGCAACAACACCATGTGAATGTAATAGTTGCAAAACAATTTGGGAAAAATATGATGCGCGTCAAAAAACATTTCTTGCCTGTATTGGTTGATTCAACTAATCTTGAAGAAAGCAAAAGCAAGATAGCTTTACATATCACACCAATTTTAGAACACCTCAATAATGACACGGAAGAGTATAACTCATTATCGCTAAGAAATAGATAAAACTACACTCATACTCATCCAATAAAAAAGGAGATTGATAAAATGATTGCACGAGAAGAAGCACTCACCCTTTTGAAAGAAAGGGTAAGGGACCAAAGCCTCATCAAACACATGTTAGCAACCGAAGCTATTATGAGAACCTTGTCAAAACGATATAACGAAGATGAAGAAAAATGGGGTCTCACAGGTCTTTTACATGACATTGACTACGAAGAAACAAAAGAAACTCCGGAAATTCACAGTAAAATAGGAGCAGAATATTTAAAAAACAAAGTTACGGAAGAGATGGTTCATGCCGTTCTTGCTCATAACGAAAGGCATGGCGTAGAAAGAATCAGTTTACTTGATAAAGCGCTTTGGGCAACCGATCCAGTAACAGGATTCATTATGGCTGTTGCGCTTGTTCGTCCCGATAAAAAATTAGCAACGGTTGAACTGAGATCCATGAAGAAAAAATTCAAGGAATTAAAATTCGCTGCAGGCGCTGACAGAGAACAAATCAAATCGTGCGAGACAGAACTTAACATTCCGCTTGATGATTTTTTGGAACTTGGGTTGCAAGCACTCCAAGGAATCTCAAAAGAACTGGAGTTGTAGCTTAAAGCAATTCATCATAGTTACAAATCATGGAGAAACATGTTTTTGGGCCTGTACCATCGCGCCGTCTTGGCAGAAGCATTGGAATAAACAACATACCACCAAAAGTATGCAGTTATTCATGCTCCTACTGTCAGGTAGGAAAAGCCATCAGGATGCAAATTAAACGACAACCGTTTTATCCACCTGAAATGTTGGTAAAAGAGGTGAGGCAGCTTTTACAACAACTTCAACACACAGATGAATATCTTGACTATTTAACTATTGTGCCCGATGGAGAACCGACGTTAGACAGTCAACTTGGCGCACTCATTGCACAGCTTAAACAATTTAACATCAAAATTGCTGTCATTATAAACGGCTCATTGCTCTATTTGCCCGATGTAAGAGAAGATCTGTCACAAGCCGATTATGTATCGGTCAAAATAGATAGTGTGGTTGAGTCGGTTTGGCGTAAAATCAATAAACCGCTAAAACAACTCCAACTAAACACCATACTGGAGGGAATAAGTACTTTCGCAAAAGAATACAAAGGCATGTTAGTTACCGAAACCATGCTACTGAAAGATATAAATGACAATCACGAATCGCTGGAACAAACAGCAGCATACATTCAAACATTGAAGCCAGCAATTGCCTATCTGGGCATTCCAACACGACCGACAGCCATGATAGATGCTTTTCCTGCTGACGAAGAAACCGTGAACATTGCTTATCATCTTTTTCAAACAAAACTCAATCGGGTGGAATTATTAACCGGATACGAGGGAAATGCCTTTTCTTCCACCGGAAATTTTGAAGAAGACATATTGAGTATTACCGCTGTACATCCCATGCGCGAAGATGCCGTGGTTGTATTGCTCAACAAAACCATGTCATCGGTTGAACAACTTAACAAATTGCTCGACAAACAGATGTTGAAGAAAGTCTATTATCAAAACAACATTTATTACGTCAGAAGATTTTCTTCTACATTTTATCGCTAAAAAAATCAAACAAAACTGCCGTAAAATATCACATTATGTATCACAAGATTGTGACTTTTGGTGATAGCGGATTACGACTACCCTCGCAACCGCTCACCAGCAACGATCATGCAGGCGAGCTGATTCAATCTCTTTTTGACACGTTAGGACAACAAAGAGGGGTTGGTCTTGCAGCACCTCAAATAGGCTTTAATCAACGTGTTTTTATCATCGACACGACGTTACAAGCTAAAGAGGACAAATCGGTTGAAAAATTTCGAACCGCTTATATCAATCCTGAAATTACCTGGTTTAGTAAAAAAGAAAATAGTTTCAATGAAGGATGCCTAAGCATTCCAACCATTTACGAAAATGTTATTCGACCATCTTCCATTCGCGTTCGCTACTTAGATGCCTCTTTCAAAGAAACAGAAGAAACATTACACGGAATAAAAGCTCGAATCTTTCAACATGAATATGATCATTTGGAAGGCATTCTGTTTATCGATCACATTCATTCTTTACGCAAAGTATTGCTTTCTTACAAGTTAAAGAAAATTCAAAACAATCTTATTAAACATACTGCTTTATGATTACTCACACCTATCAGTTTCGTGTCATGTATCCCGATACCGATCAAATGGGAACTGTACATCACGCCAATTATGTAAAATATTATGAAACAGCTAGATGGGAATTATTCCGAAGTATCGGTGTGTCGTATAAATCGGTTGAAGATGCAGGTGCCATGTGCCCTGTCATACGAATGAATTTCCATTTTCTGAAAACAATTCATTACGACGATTTGCTCACCGTGAAAACCACATTGACAGCCATCAAAGGAGTACGCATTTGGTTTACGTATCAACTTTTTAATGAAATAAACGAATTGATCAATGAAGCTGAAACAGAATTAGCCTTTGTGGGAAAAGAAACCTGGAAACCAATGGCACCACCGACGTTTGTTTTAGCCGCCATCAAGGAACATAAGAACCGCATTGCCAGCCCTCTCCCGTAACAGGTTCACCTTACAACCACCGGAAACACTGGTAAGCTGGCATGCCCCAAAATATCTACCGATTGCACAGCAAAGAAATAATTATCTTTTGAATAAGGAATGGTGGCTTTCGTATCTTTTACGAAAATTGTTTTCTGCCATTGTGGTGCAGAAGTCTTCCGG
>JAJZHJ010000228.1 GCA_021804525.1 Bacteroidota bacterium
GAACAGACAGATCTGCACTACAAAACGCCTATGCCTATCTCTTTTGTGGGAAGTTCGGGAAGTCAAGTTTACATGGACATCCTGCCCAGTATCCATTTGCGTTATGCTCTTACCGATAATCAGAATCTACGATTAAGTTATTACGCTTCTATTTCACGACCTGGTTATTTTGAAGTAGTGCCATACCTTGTTTCAGGGAATTACTTTGATGAGGAAGGGAACGCATACCTCAAACGTTCAAAAGCTCAAAATGTGGATTTTCGATATGAACTTTTTCCGCATCCTTCAGAGCAGATTCTTGCCGGACTTTTCTATAAAAGAATAGCCGATCCAATTGAATATAGCTTAGTGCAGGATTTAGGTCCATCATCATTACAAATGAAGCCTCAAAATTTTGGTACCGCAACTAATTATGGCTTTGAGCTGGTGATTTTGAAATATTTCAAAAACTTTGGAATATCAGCCAACTATACACTTACAAAATCAAACATTACCACCTATAAAGCAAATTATCATCGTGATAATGCCGGCCAATTGATTACGGATAGCATTCGTGTGACACGACCCATGCAAGGACAGGCAGACAATATTGGAAACTTGTCGTTTCTCTACAAGAATTTAAGATTGGGACTTAACATGCAATTGTCGTTTGTATATACCGGAAAATATATTTCGCAAGTTTCGGGATATTATGGGTTAGATTATTGGAGCATGCCTTACACAACCATGGATTTTTCATTTGAACAAAGTGTAAGCAAAAAAATCAATCTCAAAATTTTTGGCAAAGCAAGAAATCTTCTAAATGCAGTTGCTATTACACGCATACTTCGTCCAAACTCCTATTTGACAGGTAATTTTCAATTACCGGAACAAAACAGTCCAAATAGTGTTGTCGTTCAGAAGGAGACTTATCAACCCAGTTATCTCGTTGGTATAAGATATTCATTTTAATTTCAAATTCAATTCAGTATGAGAACAAAAATTTCTTTGTTAAGTGTTGTCACACTTTTATTTGGCGTTCTTTTGACGTCATGTACTAAAAGTTCAATATCAGTTTCTGTGCCACCTTTGGTCATAGGTCAAACTATAACTGCAGGCACTCCTCTTACGGGAAGTGTAAAAGGGACTATGTTGAGTGGACAAACGTACACCATGACAGGTAATGTTACAGTTAATCAAGGTGATACTTTGTTAATGCAACCAGGTGTGCATTTAAAGGTAGGTCGAGGATTAACCATTTTGGTAAAGGGAGTATTTATTTCTTTGGGGACAAAGGATCAACCAAACTGGATAGGACCTGATAAAACATTTACTAAAACAGATCAAGTTGGGGCATCTATTGCCAGTGATTCTGCATATTGTGGATATTGGACAGGAATAAATTGTGAACCTTCTTGTACTTTATTAGATCTTAAATTTACGCATGTAGATTATACCGGAGCTTCCTTTTCAGCCAATTTCTTTCCAACCGGGAAAGCAGCAGGGGATGGTTCTTTTGGTATCTATTTTCAAAATCTGAATGGTGATTTTATTTTTGAAGATAGCTGGATGTATGGTTGCATTGATGATGCTATTCGTCTTTCTGCCGGACGATTTGAGGTAATGCGCAACACCTTTGAAAAATGTGGATTCACAGGTGGGGATGGCGTTAATGTAAAAAGTGGTTCTGTAGGCGATATGGCTTATAATTTATGCATTGGTGGCGCTACAAATATGACAAAAGCAGCTATGCCAAACAGCACGAATGTACAAACCAACGTAAACATGTACAATAACACCTATATAAATTGTGGGTACCGGCAATCAGATCCAACCGGAAGGGGAGGATCCCTTAATTACGAAAGCGGAGCGAGAGGTGAAGTTTATAATAATCTGATTGTAAACTGTAGAGTTGGATTGCGCATTCATAATAATCCAGCTGCTGATGTATTGCACATGTCATACGGGTATAATTATTCTTATGGAGACTCTTTGAGTGTTTGTGACATGTTCTATCCTGTTCCACCTACCACTTCTGTTACTGTGCCTCAACTAACGGATATTCCAACTCCAACTACTACAATATTCCCGGCTTCTTTATATTCAGCCGCTTATCTCTACACACTGGATGCGAGTGGAAACTGTCCTAATATAGTTACTCCTTATGACGGTTCTTCCTTTGTACAAAAAGGGAACCCTCTGTTTGTGAATTTTCCACTTCCTGAACAAGGGATTCAACATTTATCAGATATTTCGGCTGTTGGTTCGTTTAATTTTAGGTTGCAAGCTAATTCACCCGCCATTGGAAAAGGAACAACAGACCCAACGCTTATTGCCCCAATAGCAGCAGTGCAAGTAACCAACCCAAAATTAAAAGCAACGATTACTTTGCCAGGCGTTGATATGGGCTGCTATCAAAATGATGGTTCTGGAAATCAACATTAAACAATTTCTCTTGTTGGTTTGTGTAGTACTTATTAGTCAACAATGATCTTTCAATTTATGTAAATGTTGCCAACAAGGGTTACGTTTTTTAGGCAGGAAAGTTTTGTAGTTTAAATCGAATAAAATGGCGTCCTCATTTCAACGTGAGCGCCATTTTATTTTTTAAGTAAATCGGTCATCTTAAAGGCACGTTTTGCACGGAAACATAGGAATCAAGAATGTTCTTTTAAAAAGTCCATTTATCATTTTAATAAACAAACAATTATGAACTTATATCATTTAGCGCCTAATATGAGACATAAAATATGGCGATACGCATTAGCGATATTCTTTCTCACAGTTCTTTTATCATGTCAAAAAGCAATTGTCTATGCCGCACCAAACACAGTACAAATCGTTTATACTTCGGATACGCATTTTGGGTGGCATCGTACTTTTCGTGGCAAAATCAATGTGGATGCAAATAGTGTTAACAAAGCAATGATCCAGGAAATAAACACATTACCTGAAGTAACATTCCCAAAAGATGGAGGTGTGAATCAAGGAACAAAAATAGGCAGCATTGATTATATGATTATAACAGGTGATATTGTCAATCGTCAACAAATTGGTATTCAATCAGCTTCTGCATCGTGGGCACAATTCAGCGCTGCCTATTTGAATGGTGGCATTACGCTGAAAAACAAAGAGAATAAACCTGTCAGTTTTCTTTTGACATGTGGTAACCACGATGTTTCAGATGCTATTGGTTATACTAAACCGATGAGTCCTGCTACCGATGCGACTTCGATGGTCAACATTTATAACATGATGCTTTCACCGGCAGTTCCGCTCACGAATGCTACTTATAATTATCAAACAGACAAAATAAATTATTCCAGAAACATTGCAGGAGTGCATTTTATGTTTATCAACATGTGGCCTGATTCTATTGCACGGATTTGGATGCAGCAAGATTTATCATCAGTAAGCATGAGCACTCCGGTGATGATTTTTACTCACGATCCACCAATAGCCGACCCTAAACATTTCACAAATCCCAATGGTGGCCATGGCATTAATTCCACCGATAAATTTGAGAATGTACTTGGAGAGGTGTTTAAAGATGGAAAAACACCAAAATCTTCCACTACCATCGAGCAACGAAACTTTGTGACTTTTCTAAAGTTACATCCTAACATTAAAGCCTATTTTCATGGGCATGACAATTTCAATCAATTTTATACGTATTACGGTCCTGATGACGATATTCAGTTGAATGTTTTCAGAGTGGATTCACCTATGAAAGGAGATATATCCGGAACTGATGCTCCAGATCGTGTAGGAGATGAATCTAAAATCTCGTTTCAAGTAATTTCGATAGATGAAGACACAAAAAAGATGACCGTTAGGGAGTGCTTTTGGAATAAATCGGGAGTAACTTCGCACTTGGAATGGGGTGACAGCAAAACAATTAACTTAGAATAAGTTCATTAGATATCCTATGAAGCTAACAACGATATGAAAATTGTAACAAAATTGCAACAATTCTGTCACATTCTTGTAACAACTTGGCGATACTTTTGCTTCCGAAATGTAAATCAAAAATTATTCACGATGAAAAAAATCTTTTTGAGCTTAACTGTCCTATTTGCTATCAGCAATTTGCTTTCGGCACAAACT
>JAJZHJ010000229.1 GCA_021804525.1 Bacteroidota bacterium
AAGAAATTGTTTTAAAAAATTATAGAGATTAAAAAACAAAGCCCACCCGCCGACACCACAGCCTTGGAAACTCAAATAGATCAAATGGTTTATCAACTTTACGGCTTGACCGAAGAAGAAATCGCCATCGTAGAAAATGGCGTAAAATGACTTCCCTTTGCTGGCTCAAATTTGTAATTGTGCTAACAGAGAAACCCTAAGGATTTTGTTGTAATAGAATTTTTATCTATACTGCTCAATTTAAATCACAGATTTGTAACACTGTAATACAACCTGTATCTTTGCTCCTCATCCATCCTTTAATCAAACATATATGACCATGGAAATTAAATTTAGGCAGGCTTTTGCGGTAATCTTGTTTGTGAATTTCTTTTTTGCCTTTCAGGTAGTGGCTCAGGATTCGGCACCTAACGTTGAATACGGCAACAATCCACAAGCAGCACATTGGTTGACGACACGCGGATTTCGCATGTATTATGAAGAATATGGCAAAGGAGTTCCTTTGTTGATGATTCATGGAAACGGAGGGTCTATTCAGGCCTTCAACAATCAGATTCCCTATTTTTCAAAAAAGTATCATGTCATTGCCGTCGATAGTCGTGCGCAAGGCAAATCGACAGATGACCGTGACTCGTTGAGTTTTGAGATGATGGCCGACGATTTCAACGCGTTGCTCGATTCGCTGCATCTTGATTCGTGTTATGTGTTGGGGTGGAGCGATGGTGGCATCAACGCCCTGGTGTTGGCAATGCGCCATCCTGATAAAGTGAAAAAACTGGCTGAAACCGGCGCCAATTTATGGCCTGATTCTACAGCGCTTTTGCCCTGGCTTTGCAAGGAGATGCAGCAATCGTATGATCAACTGCGCAAGCAACCACAGACAATCGATGTACACCGGCAACTGAAATTAGTAGCGCTGGATCTGTTTCAGCCAAATATACACGGAGATCAACTGACACAAATAAAATGTCCTGCTTTGATTATTGGCGGCGATCATGATTTAATTCTTCCCGAACACACCATGTACATTTGGAGGCATATTCCGCATGCCTGGCTGTGGATTGTTCCCAATAGCGGTCATGGAACATTGATTGAACATGCCGCTTGTTTCAATAAAACAGTGGATGATTTTTTCCAAAACAAGTGGCACTCTTAAATCGAGATATTTGTAAAAAAGCTTTTCCGATCACACCAAATGCATCAACATAAAGGAGGGAATGTCGTCTAATAATCCGAGGAACGCCAAGCCACTGCCCCTCATTTTCGCTCTGTGCCGGAATTCAATCATCAACATCAAATGAATAAATCCTATTCAAAGATTTGAAGAAGGAGATAGGCCAATAATCGCAGCTTTTTAATATTCGCAGTACAGGGCTGTTTTATGACTGATTAACGCTACCTTTGCAGCTTAATTTATTTGATTGTATGACTTTTACGGATTTGAACCTCAACACTCCACTGCTGAAAGCTCTCGGAGATTTAGGATATACCACTCCCACCACGATTCAGAGCAGGGCGTTTCCTGCCATCATGTCGGGACGCGATGTGATGGGAATTGCACAAACGGGTACGGGAAAAACGTTTGCTTTTTTACTCCCTTGTCTTCGATTATGGAAGTTTACGAAAGAGAAACATCCGCAGATCCTTATCGTGGTGCCCACACACGAATTAGTGACGCAGGTCGTGGAAGAGGTGCAAAAACTCACCGCTTACATGAATGTGACCGTGGCAGGTGTTTATGGCGGAGTCAACATCAAACAGCATATCTTGTTGGTGAGTGCCGGAATGGATGTGCTGGTAGCTACTCCCGGGCGATTACTTGACCTCGTGCTCAATGGTTCGGTGAAGCTGAGATCAATCAAACGATTGGTGATCGATGAGGTGGACGAGATGCTCAATCTCGGGTTTCGTCCGCAGTTGATACGCGTTTTCGATCTGTTGCCTGCGAAGCGTCAAAACCTGATGTTTTCGGCTACCTTAACCGAAGACGTCGAAGGATTGATTCACGACTTTTTCAATAACCCGCAATGGATTGAAGCTGCACCGATGGGAACGCCGCTGGAAAATATCGAACAGACATACTACCACATCCCGAATTTCTATACCAAAGTGAACATGTTGAAGTTGTTGCTCGCTCAGGAAGAGGAATACAAGAAAGTGCTTATCTTCACGGCGACTAAGAAACTTGCCGATCTGTTGTTCGATGTGCTTGACCCTTCGTTTCGCGACCAAATTGCAGTAATTCACTCCAATAAGTCGCAAAATTACCGCTTTAACTCTGTAAATCAGTTTAGCTCGGGCAAACTGCGCATTCTTATTGCCACCGACGTTGTAGCGCGTGGAATTGATATTTCGGAAGTAAGCCATGTGATCAACTTCGACACGCCCGAAGTGCCTGAGAATTACATTCACCGCATTGGACGCACAGGACGAGCAGATCGCAAAGGGATTGCCATCACATTTGTTACTGAAGCGGAAAAAGAAAACAAGGAGAGAATCGAATTGCTAATGAACAGCTCCATTCAGCAAATGCCTTTGCCAGATGGCTTACCTATTTCGACCTTGCTAACTGAAGACGAAAAACCTCAAATGATTACGAAAAATATTCGGGTAAAACTTCCTTCACGCGAAGCATCAGGTCCTGCATTTCACGAAAAACTGGAGAAAAACAAGAAAGTGAATAACAAAATCCGCTATAGCGAGCTGATGCGAATAAAATACAAACACCCCAAGACACGCGGACAGAAACCGAGAGGGGGAAAGTAAGTGGGTATTGCTAAAAAAAAGGCGTACCAGCAACATTTCGCTGCGGTACGCCCTGAGAGTGGGTTTTACACACAATCTACCTGTTAGCAAATTCTACACATAACTTCATTGCACTAAAAATAAAACCCGCTTCTATTATTTTTGGTTGGTTGGTTTGGGTTCCGATAGTTTCTGATTATACTGTTTGATTAAATTCAGCGTAGAAACATCGGTACTGAAAATAGAATTTAATCCTTGTTGTTCCATGGGGGGGTCACCGGTGAGTTCATCGCCTTGTTTCCATTGATATTGACTGTTTGATGCTTTTCCTTCGCCTCCAAATGCCCAAATATTGATACCTTGCACAGCAGGGCATCCTTTCAACATCAAATCGAAAAGCGTTTTGAAATAGCGGTCGCGATATACCGTAGTCGATTTCGGACTGAACTGCTGCTTATCACGTGGAAAACCTATTTCTTCAATCACCATCGGTTTATGAATCTCGTTGGCAATCTTTGCATGTTCATATACGTATTGCTTCATGTTTGCCACTGTTGTTGTGTAAGTCGAGTCAAAATGCGCAAAGTCAATCCAGCCCCAGTTTTTCGCCCAAATATGGATGGTTGCATAGTCGATGTCCGGGCTTTCGTGAATGGCTTTCCAGAGATTTATGTCGTTTTCAGTCCCTTTTTCTCCTTCGGTTCCTGTCGTTAACAGGTGGTTCCTGTCGATCGATTTGATATATTTAGCTTCGGAGTATATCCACTGTTTGTATATCCCTTTATTGGCCTGCCCATCCGGTCTTGGTTCGTTGGCAAGCTCCCATGCCATGATGGTCGGATCGTCACGATACGGAATATGAGTATATTGATTGGTTCGACCGATGATGAATTTACAATACCGGTTGAACATTTCGGTACAAGTTTGATTGCTATAAAATTGACCGATAAACTTGCCGAACTTATCCCAGCCGGCTACCTCAGGATACATCATCGGCACGTTCTGTGCCCATGCGAGATATTGCGCATAACCACCAGTCCATTCCCAATTATTATTCAGAAAGAGCACGGCAGTAATATGTCGTTTAGCTAATTCGGCAAGAAAATAATCGAGACCGGCAAGGTAATTGTCATCATAAACGCCCGGCTTCTTTTGCAATGGGAATGGCAGTTGTGCCACATAAGTCGAAACACCGTCAACACCGACCATCGAGCGTACGTTTTTGACGCCGTCTTTTTGCAGGAGATCAAGCTCCCGTTTCAAGCGGGGGCGATCGCCACCATGAGGGGCTCCAATCAAGGGGCCATACCAATAATTGACACCGATGAA
>JAJZHJ010000230.1 GCA_021804525.1 Bacteroidota bacterium
AATTAATTTCTATTTAATGCCATGTGTCTATCATTCAAAAGTTTTCATCATCTATCTCCTTTTAAATAAAATATTCACTCGGCCGAGCAAAACTCCGGATTTACTATCTTGAATAATCTGAACCGAGTCACCAGCCACATTGAGAACTTTGGCATTGATGATCTGATGTGAATGTCCGCCTGTGATTAGATTAATGTAATGGGAATTTTTTGCCACAGTCCAGTCAGAGAACTCTGCATTACGATCGGTGCCCAAATGAGAAACACATATCACCATGTTGCATTTTTCTTTCTTTTTTAATATTTTTGAAATCTCATTGGCACGATCAATAGGATTAATAAAGCGAATACCCTTGAAGTTCGCATCGGTTATTAAATGATTGGGGCTTACTCCCAATCCAAAAATACCAATCTTCAATCCATTCTTTTTGATAATTATATAAGGTTTCACAATGGAGGCTAACGCCGTCTTGGAAACATCATAATTGGCATTAATGATAGGAAATGCAGCCTTCCTTAAGTGTTTTGCCAGGCTGTCGACACCATTATCAAATTCATGATTTCCCAACGTGACAGCATCATAATGATTCAAACTCATGCCAGCAATCTCGACATCCCCTTTGAAAAGATTGAAAAAGATGGTTCCTTGCGAAAAATCACCATCATCTAGCAAAATCACATTTCGGTGATGTGCACGAATGGTATCAATAATTCCTGCAATGCGAGCATATCCACCTCTGTTACCATCGTTTGGCAATATTTGACTGTGTGTATCGTTGGTACACAACACTACTAATTCTTTTTGTGTTGAACAGGATCCAATCAACATCAAGACAGCAAACAAAAGTAAAGCTTTACTTGTCTTCATGAATTCTTTCGTCTAAAAATTGGTGTATCGTTTGTCCTTGCTTCGTCTTCTGTTGAATGTACTCAATGATCAATCTGCGCAATGAAATGGGATACGTTTTGACGTGAACAGCTTGCAATAACGCGTCAAAATGATCGTTTCCTTTGGCAATATAATCGTTAGCCGCAACGGCATAAATTTTATTAGCTTGCAAAGGAGCATCTTGCACCAAAATATGGGTTGCATGATTTCCATCTATCCCAAATCGAATACCGGCAACAGCACCTCCGTATTTAGAAATGCTATCGGCCATTTGCTGCACAGCGCTTCCTTTCAGATACAACACCATCAATGCATTTTCAAACGGCATCAATTCATATATTTTGCCAACGGTAATGGGACCTTTGAAAATAGGATTACGCAATCCGCCTACATTTGTCACTGCAATAGTAACCGAATCAGCAGGATAATGATTTTTTACATACGACAACATGGCATCGGCAAAAAAATCAGAAAGTAGTCCTTCAGGGCGTTGCACTCTCATCGTTTGATCAGAATACCCGATCACTGTATTGGCAATCTTAGCACTCGAATCTGCATAAGGTTTCAATAAAGCTACCATTTTTTCATCTTGGATAGCATCAGCCCTTTTATCAACAGGTATTTGAATGGCTGACATGCTAACCAATTTATATTGACCGCATGAAGCAAATGATAACATGATAAGTAAGAGATAAACGCCACGTTTCATACGTGAATGATTTGTTTTTTTAAGGTCGTATGGAACTCGCATGTCAACCATTCTCATATTCTTGGGTGTAAGTAATTTACATGCAAGTTTCATACAAGATTACGTTATGAATTTTTGATCTATTTCTTTAATGGTGAGTCTGCCTTAACACGCATTGAGTCTAATACTAAATAACCAATCAAAGCTCCATACATGGGCAATGAAAGCCATTCGGCGCCCTGACTGGTTGCCCAATTGCTAGTAAAATCAATTCCACCAAATCGTAACGCTGCACTAACAACACCCATTAAAGCTCCTCCTGCGATAAATCCCGAAGCTAACAAAGTTCCTTTTTCAAATCGCAATGTATTTAAAGCTTCATCTTTTGATCGCGTAGAAACAAACCAAGCGATAATTCCACCTACCAACAACGGAGCATTCAGTTCCATAGGAATGAACATACCTAAGGCAAAAGCTAAAGCAGACACTCTGAAAATCGACAATAAAATGGCAATCAATGCACCAACACCATATAAGAACCAGGGTGCTCCCGTTCCTGACATCAACGGCTCAATTACTGCAGCCATTGCATTTGCCTGAGGAGCAACCAAAGCGTTAGGGCCAGTAAAGCCGTAGGTTTTGTTCAAAATCATCATCACACCACCCACAGTAGCAGCCGAAACCAACGTACCTAAGAACTTCCACCCTTCTTGTTTGGCAGGCGTGCTACCTAACCAATAGCCAATCTTCAAGTCAGTGATAAATCCTCCGGCCATTGATAATGCCGTACAAACAACACCACCCATAACTAAAGCGGCAACCATGCCGGCAGTACCTTTCAATCCTACCGCTACCATCACAACAGATGCCAGAATCAATGTCATTAGCGTCATTCCTGAAACAGGATTTGTGCCTACAATAGCAATAGCATTGGCTGCAACCGTTGTAAACAGAAACGCGATAATTGCAATCACTGCCAATCCAACTAAAGCGTACAACAGATTATGAACCACGCCAAAAAAGAAGAACACAAAAATAGCAATCAATGCCATGATCACACCAAAAGCTAAAATTTTCATCGAAAGATCGCGCTGAGTTCGTAATGTTTTCTCTTTAGCATCTTTCGACTTGCCGCTTACTTCATGTGCGGCCAACCCCACTGCACCCACAATAATACTCCACGACCGGATAATGCCGATAACCCCAGCCATTGCAATACCACCAATACCAATATGACGGGCAAATGTCGTGAAAATAGTTTCGGCACTCATGGATGAGATACCTCCTGCCGGAGGAATATACGTAGGAATTAACATGTGCAATGTGCCATCTCCAATTAGCGGCAACAACGGAATAATAACAAACCAGATCAGTGCAGAACCGGCGCAAATAATAGCTGCATAGCGTAAACCAACAATATAACCAAGTCCCAAAATAGCAGCTCCTACATCGAGACTAAATACCAACTTCACTTTGTCGGCAATGGTTTCACCTAACGGAATAACACGCGTTGAAAAGACTTCACTCCAAGTTCCAAACGTGGCAACAATAAAGTCATAAGCTCCACCAATAATTCCTGCAAATACCAATGGCTTTGCCTGATTTCCTCCTTTTGCCCCTGAGACTAACACTTGCGTGGTAGCAGTTGCTTCAGGAAAAGGATATTCTCCATGCATTTCAGCAACGAAATATTTTCTAAAGGGAATGAGAAAAAGAATCCCTAAAATTCCTCCTAAAGCAGAACTTAAAAATATCTGCATGAATGAAACGGTCATTGTAGGATACTTTGCTTGCAAAATATAAAGCGCCGGCAGGGTAAAAATAGCACCGGCTACAATTACACCCGAATTCGCTCCTATTGACTGTATAATCACATTTTCCCCGAGGGCATTCTTGCGTTTTGAAGCAGTAGAAAGCCCCACCGCTATAATGGCGATAGGAATAGCCGCTTCAAAAACCTGCCCTACTTTCAGTCCAAGATAGGCAGCGGCAGCCGAAAAAAGAACAGCCATAAATAATCCCCAACCTACCGAATAAAAAGTAACTTCTTTATACTTCTTATGCGGACTCATCAATGGATGATACTTCTCACCGGATGTTAATGGACGAAAGGCATTTTCGGGCAGGCCTGTAATAGGCTCTTGATGTTGTTCCATAAAGTAGAATTTAATAAAATAGCTTATGCGTAAATATTCAATACTTGCCAGTTTTTCATAAAAGACGATATGACATATTGATTAACTATTTGGTAAACAATGAAAAAGGCATATATTATGAAAGAAAATTTCAATCAATGTATCTCTATTTCTGTCGTTACAAATATATTCATTTAAAATTATGTTCAAACAATAACCTAACAATAAATCCGCAACAGCTTCATAGCACATTGAACAAAAACAGTTTAGAATAAGAATAACATGCATTTCTAAAGATAAAAAAAGGAAGTCGACAATTGGTCTGACTTCCTTTTTTTAAGCATAAACAACATTACTCTTTA
>JAJZHJ010000231.1 GCA_021804525.1 Bacteroidota bacterium
TCCGAATCAGGACAAATACCATCAGCCTGTTCTGGGAGCAAACGATGGAGCAAGCGGCGTTGGCGTTTTGATGGAAGTTGCACGGCAGCTAAATCAACAACAACCTACTGTAGGCGTAGACATCATTTTTCTTGACTCGGAAGATGATGGCACTCCCGATTTTTACAAAGGCGCTCAAGATGAGAATTCATGGTGCCTTGGCACACAATATTGGGCTACACATCTCGAACCAGCCAATTATCATGCACGCTTTGGTATTTTGTTAGACATGGTTGGCGCTCCAAACGCCACATTCTACAAAGAACAAGAGTCGATGAACAATGCACCCGACATTGTGGAGAAAGTGTGGAATCAAGCGAAAGAGTATGGGTTTTCGGGCTATTTTGTCGATCAGGACGGCGGTGCCATCACTGATGACCATGTATTTGTTAATCGGTTAGCAGGCATTCCATGCATCGACATCATTCAGGAAGATTTGAACAGCCCTACCGGATTTGCTTCTTATTGGCACACTACTCACGATACGATGGCCAACATTGATCGAACGACTTTATTAGCCGTGGGACAAACCTTGTTGGGTGTCATTTACAAAGAAAAACCATGATAATGGAGAAATAAAATTACGTGGTTCGCCAATACATTTGAATGCAGTAGAACCGTTTGCGAAGATTATTCCTTCTTTTCGCCTGTAATAACTCATGCTGATGTTTCCAGAAAAATCCCACTTTTCGCATCCGTTTCTGCCACGAAAGATCAACATAAAAAGAAGAAAGACGCTTCATAAGAACTTGATGGTTGACATGGTCACCCTGCAAATTATCGGAAAAAATGGTTAATCGTTCGTGGGTTTGAGCTAAGACGTTACTTTTATTCCTGTTTTTTGTACCAATTGCACCTAAAACATTGGCGGTATGTTGTCGATATCCCACCAACGCTTCATCAACAAAACCGATAGAACCGGACTTGGCTGCTTGGAATGCCAACCAATAATCGTGTGGAATCTTGGGATGAAACGGCATGGATTGCGTCAATAACTCTCTTCTGATCATCATAGTGTGGCCTGACACAACATTAAACAACGCCAGATTGAGAACATTCAGTTCGATGCCTAACTTACGAAAATCAGAAAGCTTTTTCCCCGTTTTTTCGCCTTGCTCGTTGATATATTCAGAATCGGAATAAACCAACAGATTGTTTCCAATGGCAGCTACCAATCGTTCTATTTTTGTAGGATACCAATGATCATCTTGATCTGACAAAGCAATAAGTGACTCGTGGGTTAAACTCATAGCCTTCTCGAAATTACGGATATATCCAAGATTACTGCTATTTTGAAAAACGCGAACCCTGCTATCACGGAGAGCGAACTGGTGTAATATAGAGAATGTCTCATCCGTCGAGCAATCATCCACACACACAATGTCACTAATGTTCGGATAGGTTTGACTCAGAATGGTTTCCAGCTGTTGAGCCAAAAAAACAGCTCCATTGTACGTGCAAAGAGCAATAGAAACCGGAGGATATGAAGCTAACTCGTTTGAAGTGCGTGAAGACATTATTCCTTCATTAGGTTCGAATAAACCTGCATCATGTTGTGAGCCACTTGCTCATCGGCAAATAATTCAGCATGTTGCAAGCCTTTGTCGATCATTTCTTTTCTTAATCGGGAATCAGACAAAACACGTTGAATAACATCGGCCAACTCGTCCGCATTCATCGGATCGATATAAAGCGCTGCATCACCGCCTGTTTCTTCGAAACAACCACCTTGTGACGTAATCACCGGCGTACCGGTGCAAAGCGCCTCTAAGATGGGTAATCCGAATCCTTCAAATAAAGACGGGTAAATCATGCAAGAGGCTGCATGATACATGGCAGGAAAATCCGCAAAAATAGCCTTATGAAGAAAAATAACTTGACTGTCAAGAGAATAAATGTTTATCTTTTTCTGCAATTCTGTCAAATATGAGGTAGCGCCACCAACAATGACCAAAGGCATATCAATTTTACCCTGATGCATCGCATCCAGAATCACACCCATGTTTTTTCGTGTCTCAATAGCGCCTACCGATAACAGAAATTGTTGCGGCAAACTATATTTTTTTCGCACGTCTGCCATTTCATCCAATGTGACCTCATTCCTGAAAATGGAGCTACAGCCTTGATAAACCACATCAATCTTCGCCTCATCCGCACCAAAAAATTCGATGCAATCACGCTTTGTCTGTTCACTGATCGCCACAATGCGATTGGCAATGCGACAACTGTAGCGATTTTTTTTTGTAAAAATAAAACGATAAGCAGGATCGTACAATTCCGGGTAACGTACAAAGATGGCATCATGAATCGTCACAACGGATTTAACTCCCGTAGAACGAATGCCATAAGGCAATTCCTGACTCAATCCATGATAAATGTCCAATCGCTGATGTTTTATATCACGAAGCATCCCGTACGAGCGCCAATAGGCTGGCACTAATTTGTCAAACATAGCGGATGGCTGAATCGTCGTTGCCCCGTTACTATCGGGTGAAAAAGGTGCATTTTGACGTTTGGGAGTAAACAACAGATACTTATGTTCAGGAAAATAATTCTCCATCAAGCGAATCAAATCGCGGCTAAAATTCCCCAACCCGCGACGATTCCAAAAGGCACGCTTAGCATCATACCCAACAATCATTTCTTAACGAATTTATTGATATACGGCAATTTAGCCAATGGCAGATCATGTCTTACCGCATACCAGATAAAGATGGTAAGCAATACCGTTCTGAAAGCCATCGTTATAAGCGTAACATGGAATGTAACAAACCATCCCAAGACAAAAAGGATACCTGCTAACAGAAAATACTTGCCGATCACTTTCAATTGATAGTTGATGGGGAAATATTTTTGCCCGTAGAAATAAGAGATCAACACTATGACAAAATAAGCCGAAAATGCCGCCCATGCCGACCCAAAATAATTCAACTTGGGAACTAATAAAATATTTAATGACAAGGTGATTATAAAACCAATTCCCGAAAAAATAGCGCCATAGATGGTTTTATCGATAAGCTTATACCACAAAGAGAGGTTGAAAAAGATGCCTTGAAACAAGTAAGACACCAACACAATGGGCACAACGGTCAGTCCTTTGCGATACTCCGGCCCGATAATATATTTCAGCACATCAATATAAAACGTCATAGACAACACCAATATCAACGCAAAAATGATAAAGTACTTCATGGCATCCGAATAAGCTTGTTTGCTGCTCTTGTCTTTATGTTGTGCAAACACAAAAGGCTCGTATGCAAACCGGAACGCCTGCGTAAACATCATCATCACCATGGCAATCTTGGAGTTAGCACCGTAAATACCCAACAACCTCATTGCCTCTGCGTGATTCGGATAAATCACAGGAAACAGAATTTTATCAATGGTTTGATTCATAATACCGGCAATTCCCAACAATAAAAGAGGTGCCGAATAGGACAGTATCTGCTTCAACAACGGCCAATTCCAGCGAATTTTAACATGAATGACAAAAGGCAATAAACAAAGCGTGGCAACAATCGTAGAAATCAAATTGGACACAAAAATATATCCCACGCCATAATCAGGACGATAAAACCAGGCAACTGTCCCGGGAGCATGATGTTGAAGCCATGGACAACCAATCAAAAAGAAAAGATTGAAGATGATATTGACAAAAATCATCACCATTTTCAACCCTGCAAACATGTACGGACGATTTTTATATCGCAGGTATGCAAACGGGATTGCGCTAAAAGCATCCATAGCTACCACCACACCTAACATGGCAATGTATTCAGGATGCTTATGGTACCCCATCATATTGGCAAACGGGACGGCAAAAACCAAAGAAAGAACAGCAAAAACCAAAGAGGTTGATCCAACGCTCAATAATGACGATCCATACACCTCATCCGCGTTATTCTCTTTTTTGTTGGCAAACCGGAAAAATCCAGTCTCCATACCATAAGTCAACACGACCAGTAACAACGCCGTCCAACCATACAAGTTGGTAACAATCCCATAATCAGCTGTATTCGTTAAT
>JAJZHJ010000232.1 GCA_021804525.1 Bacteroidota bacterium
CTCTTGATAGCCAATGGCAGATTTTGGCATTATCCGGAGCACTCGTACCAATGCTGCTACAACCCAACCATTTCCTCGCGACCAATAACAATCTTTGCCATTCGGTTCTGTATAAGGTGGAACGAACGATTTGTCGCGCCACCACAACCCATCTTTAGGGTTAAACAATCCGCCGCCTTGTTGTGTTTTGGTGAACATGTACATGTCATACATACGCTGATAATAGCGATTATCGTGATACATGACTCCCAATTTTGCAAAAACCGGCATTGCCATTTGCAACGCATCAATCCACCACCAATCATCTATTTTACTACTGGACAGCATGTTGTCAATAGAAGCCTTGATATTGGCAATCTGTTCTTTTTCATGTTGTAATTGATATAGATCAATATAAGTCTGCCCGCAGCATTGATTGTCGGCGCTGCGCGTTGTTATTCCTCCAGCCAGATTCCATTGGTGACTTTCACCCCATTGATCTGCATAGTTCAAATAAACAGGCTTGGGATCTAAGTTGTATAGCGCCATCAATCCTTCAAAATAGACACTTCGCGTCCAGATATTACTTGGACGTTTTTTGTCAGTAATAATTGGCAGTCCAGGGTCAGCATATTTTTTCATAAAATAGCTGTTTGCGATTTCCATTTTTTTGAGGACACTTTGTTTATTGGGTAATGCTTGCGCAATACTAATTTGACAAACAGCTACCAAAGCAATAATAAAATAGAATTTTCGATTCATGATCAGTTATATAAAGGATTAATATGTTTGTTGACCTTTATTTTCAATTATCGTGTCTTTGATATTTCGACAATGAGATGTACGAAAGTCAGAAACGTTTTTCAATGAAAAGAAAGGAACTTGGTTCTCTTTCCGAATATTAAGATTGTTACACGAAACGCCCTGAACGTCGTCTAAAACTATTGAAGGACGCTCGTCAGGATGGTTATAGTATACATCAATATTGTTCATTTGCAAGTTGTTAGTATGACGAATGTAAAAAGCAGCAGCAGGCAACTCTCCAAACATTGTCGGTTCGGGATATGCAGTTTCTTTTTCTGGCACAATTAACGCTGCTTGTTCTTTAGTTCCTCCTCCTTGGTAATAGATTGAAATATTACTTAGTTTGATATCTTCCATCGGATGGTCAG
Organism: Bacteroidota bacterium; assembly: GCA_021804525.1. Taxonomy (GTDB): domain Bacteria; phylum Bacteroidota; class Bacteroidia; order Bacteroidales; family Paludibacteraceae; genus Microbacter. Next base: position 1,152 of record JAJZHJ010000232.1, read on the forward strand.
GCAATCCACTAAATAAACAAACATAATGGGAATCGGCATTATAAACTCGAACATTATCGATAGAAACGCGATGTAATTGTCCTATTGGCGTACCTTTTGGGCTACGCATCCGAGCACCCAACCGAAAGAATATTGGAGAAGAATTCATGTCTGTCATAACAATATTTGAAACGGTAACATTTTCCAAATCACCGCCATCTACAGTTTCCAAAGCTAAACCACGGCAATGTTCAAACACACAATTTGTGATGGTGACATTGTTGAACCCACCGCTCGACTCAGTCCCTAATTTGATTCTGCCTACTGGAAATGATTGATCAGGTGCTTGATTTTGAAAATGTTGATAAGTCCCATCCATCACTGAACCAAGATCATAACCGCTGACAAAACAGTTGGAAATTGTAACGTTCTCCGTGTTGCGAAAAAATCCCAACGCATACGTGGCTTTTAGCACGATTGCGTCGTCATACGGTGAGTTAACTGTGCAATTGGATATGCGCACATTACGACAAGCATCCACATCCAAACCATCACGATTAGTATCAATGAGAAGATTTTCGATTGTCATATTGTCTACACCGGTTGCCAGCAACGCAAAATGACCACAACGCTCCATTTTTACATCTTTAATCAACACATTCCGGCACAATTTCAAACTAATGGCTTTGTTACCAACGCCTGGAATATGACTTTCTTCACGTGTTAATCCTTCTCCATCAATCATGCCTTGGCCGCAAATAGTGATATTTTCCAACCCAATGCCCCAAATGAGACTATTTTTCCAATGGCTGTGCCCAAAATCCTGATATTGGCTATATGCGTTAGGTTCTATGGAGTCAAAGCCTTCTGTTTGAGTTGGGAAAGCTGCTTTCAACACGGCACCTGCATCTAACCGTAGTGTAATATTATTCCGCAGATGAATAGAATAAGAAGCATAGATGCCTGCAGGAAAGAATATAGTTCCACCTCCAGCTTTTACAGCTGCTTCAATTGCTTTATTAATCGCCGGCGAATCGATGGTTTCACCGTTGCCTGTGGCTCCAAAATCCCGTATATTGTACCAGTTACTTGCTTGCAGCATAGTTGAAAAAAACGTACAACATATAAAAATAATTGTTTTTGTCTTCATAATGAAATTTGATTTATTGGTTATCGCATTAAAGTAATACCCATTAAGCCGATTACTACGTCATTGGCCAAGGTTTCTACTTTTAACGTTTTTAGCGTTTTGCTCTTATTGAGTGAAACATCCAGAATGACCCCTGCACCTCCGTCAATTCGACGATTGGAAACGTTAGAAGCCGGAGACTCAATGTAATCACCTCCATTTTTCTTTTTGGAAGTGTTTATGTCATACGATAGTTGTTTTACGGTTTTCTTTAGTAACTGACGAGTAACAGCTCCTGATTTAAAATAAACGCGGAATGGTCGGGGCGACTTTAGTTGAAAAGCATAACCGTCTGTATAATAATCTTGTTCAATTGGACACCAGCTTTCCGGATTAATCAATTGCAACGAATCGCACGTCCCATCTGTGTACAAAATTCTTACTACTCCATTGATAAAATGGCTCTGCATATAGTTGGTTGAGCCTGCCATTAATAAATAGGCATGAGAAGCTGTTCCATTCAGAGGGATTTTGATTTGATATGGATAGTTATTCCATAAAGAAGTGAAAGCTATATTCTTTCGTGATGAATCAGAAGATGTTCGGAATGAAAATCCTAAAGGAGTTGCAAAAATGTTATGGATGGCCGTTTTGCGAAATCCGTTATCATCAATGTCGGTCGAATCCAATGGATGGCACCATTCTCCCATTCCCTGCCAAGGTAGTTGTAGTGTGGTAAAAGGTGAGCGTGGTGACAAGTAACGATTCCGGAAAATCTGAGTTACTTTGCTATTCATTATAGTATCCATATTTATCATTTGATAAATAGCATCAGATTTATTTTTTATATTCCAATCAATCAATGGAATAGAATACGCTATACCCTTGTCGGTCGATAACAATAGTTTATTTGTGCCACATTGGGCAATAGAATCGGGTGCAGTAATAACAACAGAAGATGCGTTTGATTCAAGTGCAAAATTATACAGAAAATCAGGATTAGAATTAATTGTTAAGTTACCTTTTACAGCAACATTTTGATTGTTTTTGATCAAGAATTTCATGTGTCCATCAATGGATTTTAATGGAACAACTTCAAAAGGTTGTTTTACAGCAATGTTGACAGGTTGCCACCATGTCATTTGTCCTTGAGAAAGCTGTACAAAAATAGTTCGGAATCCTATATCTCCAGTTATTTTTCCAAACAAAATATGTGCATTAAAATGCAGTTGAGAAAGAACTCCTTGAGGATCATATATTTTTCGGATTTGTTGTTGCAAATGAATGCAGAGGGTGTCTCCTGTTGCAACTTTCTCAGGATAATGTATTTTGTCAAAATGGATATTTTTCCATGTTATTTGTACGTTGAGTAATGAGTCGTTACCACAAAACAAATCAACACAAGGTGCCCCTACACTCGCGGAGTCAACTTTCCATGTTGCCGGTTTCCCATTTACATTGGCTGATAAAATTGAGTCTGAGTAAGCGTGAAGGTGTAGAGTAACATCCAACTCTTTCGAAAAATGTTGTTTGATAATATATTGATCATGTTGATGATTACGTTTAAAATCAATTGAAATATCAGGTGTCGCTAAAGAAGCGAAATGCCACGAATCAGGGAATCCGGGACGAATCGTCACTTTGTTATTCAATGCATCAGGCAAAATGCCAAACAAGCCTTGAACTATCGCTCGCGAAGCAATCCCAATATCATCGGCAAAATCACGGTAACTTTCGCCACGCGCAGCATCATAAAAACTGATCTGACCAAAATTGCCAGGACTTGCTCCAAGATACA
>JAJZHJ010000233.1 GCA_021804525.1 Bacteroidota bacterium
ATTACAGGCACTGAACGTCCGATATATCCGTAATATCCGCCGTACCCTCCAATTCCTAAACCTATGTTTAAAGTATTGCCAAATTTTTCGCCGTAATTGCTACGTTGTGCTGACAAATTGGTACCAGCCATCGTGATAAGAAATAGAAATGCTACAATTGTTGTTTTCATTTGAGAATAATTTTAATTATGAATTTTAAACTGATTAGTTTTTATCGTGTCCATGCCCATGATCATGGACATGGCCTTTCCCATTTCCGTGATCATTTTGATTACCTCGTCGTCCATTGTCTTGGTGATTATCAGGACGCTGTCTCTCATTGGGACGCATCATTTGATGTGGGTTTCCCCTTCCATCTCTTTCACGAATCGTTCTTTGGGGTTGACCGTGATAACCTCTGGCATATTTCGTTCTGTATTCACGAAAATTAGTGTAAGGCGTATTACCACGATAATTTGTCATAACTACTTTATACCCATTATACAAATCATAGTTTCTAAATTGTGCAGGAAGGTAGGTGTGACGAACCCATCTGCCGTGATGTAGATAAATAAACATGGATGTTTGAATGTCATAGTATGCTTCAACATCGGGCAAATAATAATAACGGGCTGCGGGCTGGTCTGCCGGTCCCCATTGTGGAGGCGAACCAAAATGCAGGTTGAAGGAAATTTGCCCTTGCATTGTGCCGGCAAGAAGCAACACCAACGATAAGATGATCAATTTGAATGCTTTCATCATGTTTTGAGTTTAAATTATGAAGGAAATCTTCATACACAAAGATGCGGCTTTTAACATGCGAAAGCGTTACACAATTAAAGAAGATAGTTGCAACATTCACACATTGAAATACTTTGATTTCACATTCATAAAGAGACAAATTGTTCCTTCTCTTTTTGGGAGAATATTGAATAAATGCATTAAAAAAAACAGAGGCCTTTGAAATAGCCTCTGTTATAATCTTAATCAAAGTAAATGGATCAATTAGAAGATACAGGTTGAGGAATGATATCTATGATAACTGTGCGGTTATAAAAGCGTTCCTCTGGAAATTTATTTTCAAATGGAGCTGTGCTCTGATCTTCACCAAAACCCATTACTTCAAATTTCACATCATTTCTATCAGTCTTTGAAAGCGCTTGACTAATGATATTTTTCACTTCATTCGCCCTTGACAATGACAATGTTTGGTTGTATGTTGAATCGCCAATGATATCGGTGTGCCCATGAATAATCACTGTTGCATTTTCCGGAATCTTTGGTACTACAACATCCGTTAGATATTTCTTGTACATGCCGAGAGTCGTTGATTTGTTGAATTCAAACACAATACTGAATCTCATTCCCTCTTCTGTGGTAGGAGGAGTCCAAAGTACCATGTGAACGGGCTTTTCCTCTCTTATCGTTTTCCCATCCATCGTTGTGCCGATCATGGTCACCTGATAGTTTCCTTCAGGATGACTACCCAAAATGGCTTTTCCTGGAAGACTTACCTGACTCGTTGTATAAGGGCCATAGTTTTGTACATTCCCTTGTTCATCCGTGATTTGCATCGACCATGAAGATAAAGCTTCTTTTGCACCCATAGCATCGAAAGTCACATAGCTATCAAGTGGAGCTTCTTGTACAACCGTCATTTGTACCGGTTTCAGCGGTGCATTAGTACCGTTTTGAAACTCCATCAATAATGCCGGCGAATTGCTTTCAATAGTGACTCTGCGATCTTCCTGACGAAGAAGAACTAAATCAATGGTGCCACCAGGTTGCTCGGATGCCACTTTAGGATTTGTCTGTCCTTCGGCACGAATTCTTGAAGGATCAATACCAAAGACATCAACCAAATATTGTTTGACCGAATTTGCCATTGCAAGCGCATCAGCAGGTCCTTGTTCCGACGATCCTACTAAGATAATTGTCGCTGTTGGATTATTAGCCATACGATCTCCTAAAATGTTCAACACATTATAATAGACAGCCAATTGGCGATCCGAACGACCTGTCAGATTTTTAGGAGCAAACGTTTCCGGTTGATCAGCTTTAAAGTCTGACACCTGATCCTTGGTGAGCATAGTGTATCGTGCCGGTATCTCTGTTGAACCCAAATCAAAAAATACATCATTAAGAACAGGGAATGTTTCGATAACTCTACGTTCTGTAGGAATGTTTTTAGGAGAGTTAACGGAAAACGTAACGTTAGGCTCGATTGCTGCAACCGGTGTTGGTGTTGGTGCCATTACTTCCCTTGCAGGTGTTCTCATTTTATGACCATTGCCAAATTTAAAGGCTGCACCAAATCTCAACGTAGTCACATTCCATGTTTCTATTGATCGTGGATTCTGCCCCCAATAAGGTTGAAATGCAACAAAGGGAGAAATGACAAATTGTGTCCGTTTGCCTTGTGCCGTAAGATGAATATCATAGCCTGCACCGATTTGCATCGAAATAAGATTTTGATTTATATCACTAAAATCGCCCTTCACTGGCACAGGCGCTACTTGTGCAGGATAAGCGGGATTGATCCCTTGTTTGTACGTAAATGCCTTTGAAACATTGAATGCAAAGCGTGGACCTGCATACAAATAGAAATCAGGCCCGAATGGGGCGACACGCAAACTCGGCTCAATGGTAATATAACTCAGATTTGTGTACAAGTCAGCAGGACAATTGCAAGGCGTTTTCATCGTTTTAAATCCTCCTCTACGACTGTCATAACCAGCTTGCAACATGATGCCCAAAAATGAACTGGCAGGACGAAATTCGATAAGAGGAGCAAGATATAAACCAACACCGTTACCATTGTGAAAAATAGTCGGAGCCATGTCGGTTGAATTCAATTGTTGGGTAGAACCACGATAGTAATTGATATTTCCACCCGCGGCAACACCAAAATACCATGAAGGTTTTGAATATTGAATCGAATCTTGAGCCTGAAGTGGCAATTGCATGCCTATCAGAATAAAAGCGCTTGCAATAAGACTTTTAATCGTCAGTCTATAATGGAACCACACCATGCGTGATCCCTTTTTGAAATTAGTTTTAGCTTTCATATACTGTATTATTTATTGATATTTGTAACGGATAATTTTGCCGGGGCATTAAAGCAACCATTCATTCCAATGAAGTTACCCCTGAATTTTTCACGAAGAATGTTTGGTTGCTATCTTGGTCTAATTAAGGTACGTTGATGGTTGTATTCACCATAGTTACCGAAGCAACTAAAGAAATTGCTCTGCCATCGAGGACAGTTTGCACTGCAACACCGGGAGTTGAGAAAGTAACACCAGAATAAGCGATGATGTTTCCTACCATTACTCCACCTCCGGCTGCATTAATCGTTGCAGCACTGCCAACATACCAATATACATTATTAGGCTGACCTACTCCGTTTAAAAATAACACACTGCGAGCGCCTGTTGGTCCGGCAATACCCACGGTTAATCCAGCCGCCGTTTGAAATATCCATACCGCATTCGGATCACCCTTAGCATCCAAAGTAAGATTGCCATTGGAAATTTTAAAAGTGCCACTTGCCGATTTATAAACACCCGGAGCTAACGTTAATCCACCTAATTCACCTGCGCCCGGATCGATACCACCTGGTTTTGAAGCAGGAGAAATGCTATTATAAGCAATGGTAGCATCATTCAAACCATTCTGAGCAATCGTCATTGAGGTTGCAGTACCTGGAGCTGGTGGTGCCGTGAATATTCCACCGGTTACATCTCCTACATTGAGCGGTGTTTCTGTGTAAACATCACCAGTCAATCCATCATGGAATCCTGTTACTAACGTAGATGCAGCAGTCGTACCGATACCTCCATTGTTAATGATAGTATTTAATCCTTGATTGGTTATTCCGGCATTACCGCCAAAAGCGCCGAATCTGGCAGCGCTACCTAAAACAGGCAGGTTGGCATTGCTGGTTGTAGTAAAGCTCCACACGTAATTATTTACTAATGAAATCCCTGCTACATTTTTAGCTCCGGTAGTAATGGTAGCTGTATAAACAGTACTTGCCAAAAGATTACTGGAAGGTGTAAAAGATGCCGTC
>JAJZHJ010000234.1 GCA_021804525.1 Bacteroidota bacterium
AAAAGTAGCATTTTTTTGTGGAGTTATCGACTTTATCATTGAATTCTTCCAGCCATGAACGTCACTACACGCACACATCTTTCTTGCTAATATTCCGCGAATGGACATAAAAAAGGTCTCTAATTGTCTTTGCATGCAGAAAGCTGTAAAACACAATAAAACACAAAATAAATAGGATTAATAAAATTATCCTTGTGGGCAAACGAATGAAAATTGGAGAAATAGCGTTACCTTTGCCAACCACAACAAGTGGAGACATAGTGGAAAACTTGAAAAATAAACAGATTCACCGCCTCAGTTTTTTACACCAATAAGAAAAGCGTTGATTTTTCATTGTGTCTTTAGCATATCGGGGTGATGCAACATAAAGGATGTGTACAGCATCTTTAGACGAAAGCGAGTGATTGATGTTACAAAAAAAGAGCGTTTGTCACACAAGACATTTATTATACCTTTGCAAAAATTTTGACGAATGGAATTTTCTGCTCAACAAATTGCCGATTTCTTACAAGGAGAAGTGGTAGGCAACCCCGATATCAAGGTTAACAATCTATCCAAGATTGATGAAAGCAAGGTGGGTACACTCACTTTTTTATCGAATCCGAAATACACCCATTTCGTCTACGACACGAAAGCAAGCATTATCTTAGTCAACAAAGACTTTTTACCCGAACAACCTATCTCGACGACTCTTATTAAAGTTGATGATGCCTATCAAGCATTGGCCAAATTGCTTCATTTGGTGGACAGTTCAAAAAAACAGCAAAGCGGCATTGACTCACTTACCTTCATTTCCAACTCGGCACATATAGGTGAAAATCCCTATATCGGTGCCTTTTCTTTTATTGGAGAAAAGGTGAAAATAGGAGATAATGCTCAAATTTATCCGCAGACTTACATTGGCAATAATGTCACGATAGGAGATGATGTGACTATCTATCCAGGAGCTAAAATTTATGCCGATTGTGCCATTGGGAATAGGTGTGTGATTCATTCAGGAGCTGTCATAGGCGCTGATGGATTTGGATTTGCACCCAACGATAACGGCGGATACAACAAAATAGCCCAAATTGGGAATGTCGTTTTGGAAGACGACGTGGAAGTGGGAGCCAACACCACCATCGACAGAGCAACAATGGGATCCACTTATATTCGTAAAGGAGTAAAGTTGGACAACCTGATCCAGATAGGACACAACGTCGAGGTTGGAAACAACAGCGTGTTAGCAGCGCAATCAGGAATCGCAGGATCTGCCAAGATTGGAGAGAACTGTATGTTTGGTGGTCAGGTAGGTATCTCGGGACATTTAGCCATTGGGAATAATGTTAAATTAGCGGCTCAAACAGGTGTCATTAGCAACATTCCACACGATGCAACGTACATGGGTGCACCTGCTATGCCATACGTTCAATATACCAAAGCGTATGTAATTTTTCGCAAACTTCCGGAGTTAGCTAAAAGCGTCGATGCTTTGAAAAAAGAAATTGAAGAATTGCGTAAAACCATTCACTAACTTAGGAAAATCATCCAACCAACATGCCAAAACAAAAAACGTTACAACATGCATTTACCCTGAAAGGGAAAGGACTACACACAGGGATAGACATTGAGTTGAATTTTCAACCTGCACCTGAAAATCACGGATTCATCATCAAACGAATTGATTTAGAAGGACAACCCACCATTCCGGCTTTAGCTGAATACGTTACACAAACCACCCGTGGAACGGTTCTTTCACACAACAACGTACAGGTAAGCACCATTGAACACGCTATGGCTGCTCTGTTTGCTTCTGAAATTGACAACTGTTTGATGGAGGTAAATGCACCGGAATTTCCGATTTTAGATGGTAGTGCAAAACCGTTTATCGATAAGATTCAACAAGTCGGGCTTATTGAACAAAACGCCGAAAAAGAATATTACGTCGTCAAGAAAAAAATAGAATATACCGATCCGAACTCTCATTCGTCCATTGTTATCCTCCCAGACGATCACTTCAGCGTACAAACGCTTATAGGATTTAATTCTTCCATTCTATATAATCAATTTGCTGTATTAGAAGATTTAAGCCAGTTTGCTACCGAAATTTCTTCTTGCCGCACGTTTGTGTTTGTTCGTGAATTGGAACAATTGCTTAAGATGGATCTCATCAAAGGAGGAGATTTGGAAAACGCATTGGTCATCTACGACGAAATCATTGATCAGAAGGAATTGGATCGCATTGCCGATTTACTGCATCATCCACATAAAAAAGTAGATGAATTGGGCTATCTATCCGAGCTGCAATTTGAGAATGAACCGGCAAGGCACAAACTGTTGGATGTTCTAGGTGATTTGGCGCTCATCGGAAAACCCATCAAAGGAAGAGTCATTGCCACACGACCGGGGCATAAAATAAACACCACGGTTTCCAAAATCATCCGAAAAGAGATTAAACGACAAGAAGTCCCACTTCCGGATTATGACCCCAACAAAGAGCCATTCTTAGATACCAATCAAATTAAGAAGATGCTCCCGCACCGCTGGCCTTTTTTAATGGTGGATAAAATATTAGATATCAGCGACACAGTCATTATTGGATTAAAGAATGTCACTGTTAACGAGACCTTTTTTAATGGCCATTTTCCGAACGAACCTGTAATGCCGGGCGTGCTTTTGGTTGAAGCAATGGCTCAAACAGGCGGTCTTCTGATTCTTCATCAAGTGGCAGAACCAGAGTTGTACTCGACCTATTTTATGAAGATTGATGCTGTGAAATTTCGACAAAAAGTAGTTCCGGGTGATACCGTTATTTTCCGTTTAGAACTGGTCTCTCCCATCCGCCGAGGATGTGCTGTTATGAAAGGTTATGCCTTTGTAGGCGATAAGATAACAACAGAGGCTGAATTTATGGCTCAGATTATCAAAAACAAATAATTAAAAGCGAATCTTTTTTATGAAGCAACCGTTAGCATACATACATCCGGAAGCAAAAATTGCTTCGAACGTAGTCATTGAACCATTTGTGACGATTGATAAAAACGTTGTAATCCTTGAAGGATCCCATATCGGCTCCAATGTAACCATCATGGAAGGTGCCCGAATCGGCAAAAACTGCAAAATTTTCCCAGGTTCCGTTATCAGTGCTATTCCACAAGATCTGAAATTTCAAGGAGAAGACACCACCGCTATCATTGGCGACAACACAACCATCCGTGAGTGTGTCACCATCAACCGCGGAACAGCTTCCAAAGGACATACTATTATCGGCAAAAACTGTTTGATTATGGCCTATTGTCATGTGGCTCACGATTGTACGCTTGGTGACAATGTGATTATGTCGAATGCCACTCAATTGGCAGGCGAAGTCACTATCGGCGATTGGGCAATTATTGGAGGCGGGTCACTAATTCATCAATTTACACATATCGGCGCTCACGTGATGATTCAAGGAGGCTCAAAAGTCAACAAAGACATTCCTCCCTTTGTAAAAGCAGCTCGTGAACCCATATCATATTGCGGAATCAACTCAGTAGGATTACGCCGTAGAGGTTACACCAACGAGCAGATACGCGACATACAGGAGATATATCGCTTTCTCTATCTCTCGGGGTTAAACAATAGCACAGCCATCGAGCATATTGAAGCAGAACTACCGGCAACCAAAGAACGAGATGAAGTAATCTTATTTGTCCGTAATTCACCACGAGGCATCATGAAGGGATATTTCGACTGATCAACAACCAAAAACATAGCATCGTCGTACAACTAAAAAGAGGGTTTTCTTATCACAAAGAAAACCCTCTTTCATTATAGACTAATGATCTAACTCAATGTTTACTTAAATAGTCAGCTACACCTTCGGTGGTCGCTTTCATAGCGTCTTTTTCTTTGCTCCAGTTAGCGGGACAAACTTCGCCATATTCTTCAAAATGTTGTAAAGCATCCACCATCCGCAACGCTTCATCCACACTGCGTCCCAATGGCAGGTCGTTGATTACACTGTGGCGGATAACTCCTTTCTTATCAATCAAGAACAACCCG
>JAJZHJ010000235.1 GCA_021804525.1 Bacteroidota bacterium
CCAACCACAACCTATAAACAGTTGTTGGCCGGTATTTTAGTTGAAACGAAACATCAAATCTTTGCCTTTTTGAATGAATTGGAAAACCCTGATGCAGTGTCGACTGAGCGATTGACAGAGATGAAGATGTATTGCGAAAAACAACTTAATATACATCATCCAATCATGCAACAAGATAATCGTTTGGAGTTGATCGCCTTTTTGCTCCGCGCGTTCAATCGTCCTATTCGGGTTTGCGGCATGGTGGCAAATGAAGGTGAACCAGGTGGAGGTCCCTATTTTGTTCGTAGCCAAAATGGCAGCACGTCGTTGCAAATTCTCGAAAGCTCTCAAATAGACATTAATAAATCCGATCAGGCAGCTTTGCTGCAAAAAGCTACTCATTTTAATCCGGTCGATTTGGTTTGTGCCGTACGTAATTATAAAGGAGAGAAATTTGATTTGCGCCGATTTGTCGATCCAAATACAGGATTCATAGCGCAAAAAACCAAAAACGGAAAACCACTCAAAGCGCTTGAACTCCCCGGCCTATGGAATGGAGCCATGAGCGATTGGAACACACTATTTGTAGATGTACCACTGGCTACCTTTAGTCCAGTGAAAACTGTCAATGACCTTTTACGTCCGGAACACCGTTAGAAACATATTCTTTTTTGCCGGTTTTCTTTCAATAAAAAACAACTATCCTTTCATTCGATAGTTGTTTTTTATTGAAGAAATTTGACATCTTCAAACATGAAAAAATTGCCGGATAGAACGAAATTTGTATCTTTGTGTTTCTCTTATAATTACAGTCAATAATTGATATTCAACATTTTAAAACAAAGAAAGATGACCTATTCGCACGAAGTTGAACACATGTGTGTTGTAAAAAAAGGAGCCAATCATGGAGCGGCGCCCATTCCTCAAGAAGGAAAATGGGTTAAAGCTCGCGAAATCAAAGACATTTCAGGATTAACGCACGGAGTTGGTTGGTGCGCACCCCAACAAGGAGCATGCAAATTGACGCTTAATGTCAAAGATGGCATAATTCAAGAAGCATTGGTGGAAACAATCGGTTGCTCAGGAATGACCCATTCAGCCGCAATGGCTTCAGAAATTCTTCCCGGTAAAACAATTTTAGAAGCTCTCAACACCGACTTGGTTTGCGATGCAATCAACACAGCAATGCGTGAACTGTTCCTTCAAATTGTCTATGGCCGTTCTCAATCAGCATTTTCGGAAGGCGGCTTGCCCATCGGAGCCGGATTAGAAGACCTTGGAAAAGGACTACGAAGCCAGATAGGAACCATGTATGGTACTTTGGCTAAAGGTGCTCGTTATCTTGAAATGGCAGAAGGATACTGCACCCGTATGGGGTTGGATGAAGAAGGAAACATCATTGGATACGAATTTGTTCACATGGGAAAATTTATGGACATGATCAAAAAAGGCATCAACGCTGATGAAGCTTTAGAGAAAGCCAAAGGTTCGTATGGACGTTTCAAAGAAGCAGTCAAATATATTGATCCCCGTCAGGAATAGTAGTCTGCAAGACAGATTAACCTATAAAAAAAACAAAACAACATTATTCATCCCTTGTTCGACAGAACAAGCAAAAAAATTATCCAATTATGGCTTTATTTGAAAGTTACGAACGCCGCATTGATCAAATCAATGCAACGCTCAATCAATACAACATAAAAGACATCGACGAAGCAAAAGCAATTTGCGACGCCAAAGGGATCGATCCCTATAAGATTTGTGAAGAGACCCAAGCCATTGCGTTTGAAAATGCCAAATGGGCTTATGTGGTTGGAGCTGCCATGGCTATCAAAAAAGGATGTAAAACCGCTGCCGAAGTGTCCGAAATAATTGGCATTGGCTTACAATCATTTTGTATTGCAGGCTCTGTTGCCGAAGACCGCAAAGTGGGGATTGGTCATGGTAACTTAGGCGCCATGTTACTGCGAGAAGAAACACAATGTTTCGCTTTTCTAGCCGGCCACGAATCGTTTGCCGCTGCTGAAGGCGCCATTAAAATTGCCGAAATGGCAAACAAAGTACGCAAAAATCCATTACGTGTTATCCTCAACGGATTAGGCAAAGATGCCGCACAAATCATCTCACGTATCAATGGGTTTACGTATGTGCAAACTCAATTCAACTACGCCACCAGTGAACTCACAGTGGTTATGGAAAAACCATACTCAACAGGATTACGTTCTTTTGTAAAATGTTACGGCGCTGACGACGTGCGTGAAGGTGTTGCCATCATGCACAAAGAAGGCGTAGATGTTTCCATCACCGGAAACTCAACAAATCCTACCCGTTTTCAACATCCGGTTGCCGGAACGTACAAAAAAGAGTGCGTAGAACAAGGGAAACGCTATTTTTCAGTAGCTTCAGGAGGAGGAACAGGAAGGACACTTCATCCTGACAACATGGCAGCAGGGCCTGCATCATACGGAATGACTGACACGATGGGACGCATGCACTCTGATGCCCAGTTTGCGGGGTCTTCATCTGTGCCTGCCCACGTTGAAATGATGGGATTCCTTGGTATGGGAAACAATCCGATGGTTGGAGCCACCGTGGCCGTGGCAGTTGCGGTTTCGCAAGCAATGAATAATTGATTCTGGACTTTGTAAAGAACTGCCTCGCATATCGCAAGGCAGTTCTTTCTTTTTAAACGAGCGCTTCTATTTGTTTTTCTTATGTGGCTTCTTCTCGGACTGTTTTCGGCTATTTTATTGGGCTTTTATGATGTTACTAAAAAGTTGGCATTGCAAAACAACGCGGTGATTCCTGTTCTTTTTGCCGCAACGCTGTTTTCCAGCATTCTTTTATTACCCCTGCCCATTTTATCGCATTTCTTTCCAAGTGTAATGCAACATACGTGGTTTTATGTGCCGCCAATTGATGGGCGGACCCATTTCTTCATCTTCCTCAAGGCTCTTTTAGTGCTGGCTTCATGGATATTCGGATATTTTAGCTTCAAACATTTGCCTATAACCATCATTACTCCCATTGAAGCAACCCGCCCACTTTGGACATTGATTGGAGCCATAGTCATCTTTTCCGAACAACTTTCTTCAATCCAGTGGTTAGGTGTCATCATCACGCTGGTTTCGTTCTATATTTTTTCATTAACAGGCAAGAAAGAGGGATTACATTTTAGTCATAATAAATGGATTTGGTTTAGCATAATGGCTTCGTTGTTGGGAGCCGGTAGTGGCTTATACGATAAATTTCTGATGCAACATTTCAATCGGGTTGCCGTTCAATCTTATTATGTTTTTTATCAGGCTATCATTATGGGTATCATCGTACTCTTGCTTTGGTATCCGAAAAGAAAAGAAACAACACCTTTCCAGTGGAGAAATGCAATCATCGGTATATCCATTTTTCTAACCTTAGCCGATTTTCTCTATTTCTATGCTCTGTCTGATCCAAATGCCATGATTTCTTTGTTAACCGTTGTTCGAAGATCAGGTGTTGTGGTGTCATTTTCCATTGGAGCCATTCTGTTTCGCGAAAAAAACATTAAGATCAAAGCCATTTGCTTGTCGGGAGTCATTATTGGGACTCTTTTGCTCCTCCTTGCTTAGCTCTTTTGCTGATCAATCATTTTGTACATACCTGAGGATGTTAGTCTGCCGCTTTGCAACCTTTCCCCTCATGGAATATCCATCCTGACACAAAATCATTTCTAACACGATTTTTTTGATACATCAGACATTACTATTTGATGAATAATATTCTTACGTTTTGATATACAGAAACTTAATTTTCTAATATTTAACTCCAAAGACTGCAAAAAGGCGACTGTGAGTTTGGATTTGATCCCAAAAGAGTGTAACATTGCAGAAAAAAAATTACACCATGAACATTGAAAAACTACTGACATCGCTCGAAGCAAAACATCCCGGCGAGTCGGAATATTTGCAAGCAGTACGTGAAGTATTACTAAGTATCGAAGAGGTGTATAACCAACACCCAGAGTTTGAAAAATCAAAAATTGCTGAACGACTGGTTGAACCG
>JAJZHJ010000236.1 GCA_021804525.1 Bacteroidota bacterium
AATGAAGAGACTGTATCAAATGCACCTGCAACTCCTGCTTATGAGAAAACCACTCTTGGAGATATTCAACAATTGGCTGATTTAAAAGATCAATTGTCTGAGGCTGAACACACACAAGCTGTCAAGGCTGCTGAAGCTCATGCAAAACGTGTTGCCAAGAAAGTTGCTGCTCCTGCACAGGATGCCGGCGAAGAAGAAAAGAAAGCAGAATAAACTGCCCAATAGTCTATATTATAAAAAAGCTGCCTATGATTAGGCAGCTTTTTTTTGTTACTTTTGTATAGATGAAACAAGCAGAGCAGATTCTTGCATTTTGACACACAAAGGAATTATAATCAGATGAAAAAGGCTGTCTTGAAAATCAAAGGAATTAACAAAATCACTTAGCTATGTCGCATATTGAGAATGATCCGAAATACAAAGGGCTTGTCGTGAACAGCGGTGTTGTGCAACCACCGAGTGTAAATCCTTATTTGCAGACACAAACGCGAAAGAAAAGAAAGAAATATACCGTTTCGGAATATGTGGATGGTATTTTGAAAGGTAATCGCATCATACTTAGTCAAGCAGTGACATTGCTTGAAAGTGCACAGCCCGATCATCAAACGATTGCACAAGAAATTATTGAGAAATGTCTTCCATTTGCAGGGAAATCAGTTAGAGTGGGAATCACAGGTGTTCCTGGTGCAGGGAAAAGTACGTTTATCGAAGCATTAGGTATGTTTTTGGCCAAACAAAACCATCAATTAGCAGTGTTAGCCATTGATCCAAGCAGTGAACGAAGCAAAGGCAGCATCTTGGGTGATAAAACACGTATGGAAGAGCTATCCCGTCAGCCTAATGCTTTTATTCGTCCTTCACCTTCGGCAGGGTCTTTAGGCGGTGTTGCTCGTAAAACGAGAGAGACCATTGTTTTGTGCGAAGCGGCTGGCTTCGATATTATATTTGTTGAAACCATGGGGGTCGGTCAATCGGAAATCGTGGTTCATTCAATGGTCGATTTTTTCTTGTTATTACAAGTAGCCGGAACCGGCGATGAGTTGCAAGGTATTAAACGAGGCATTATGGAGATGGTGGATGGCATTGCTATCAATAAGGCAGATGGAGATAATGTTAATCGAGTAAATGTTACCAAAGCACAACTTGTTTCGGCTTTACATATGTTCCCATTGCCTGATTCTGGTTGGTCACCGCTTGTGATGACGTGCTCGGCTAAGTTTCATGTAAACATTGAACAAGTGTGGGAGATGGTCATAAATTATATCGACTTCGCTCGTCAAAATGGGTATTTTAAGAAAAACAGAATGCAACAAGCGAACTATTGGATGTATGAAACAATAAATGAGCAACTGAAGAGTCATTTTTATAATGATCCAACTGTTGCTCGTTATGTAAAAGAGTTTGAGCAAAAGATATGCTCAAATGAGATTGGTTCATTCGCTGCAGCTTCGCAACTTCTTGATTTATATTTTAATCATTCATTACCCTATAAATGATGATTAAAAATATATTGCTAATCAATCGGGTATTCCTCGAAAGCGTAGAGCACGGTTGATAAATAGCGTTCACCGGTATCGGGCAATAAAACCACGATCATTTTATCTTGGTTTTCGGGCAACCTTGCCAATTGCAGTGCTGCAAAAACGGCAGCTCCGGCAGAGATGCCCACTAACAGACCTTCCGTTCTCGCCAATTCACGGCTGGTTTTGATCGCATCGTCGTCGCTTACCTGAATGATTTGATTGACCCAGCGAGGTTCAAAAATAATAGGTTGAAACCCTGCACCAATGCCTTGAATTTTATGTGGGCCGGCAACTCCTCCAGATAACACCGGTGAACCTGTAGGTTCTACCGCTACTATTTTTATGTCAGGATTGTGTGTTTTTAATGTTTCTCCTGCACCTGTGATGGTACCGCCTGTTCCTACGCCGGCAACAAACATGTCCACTTTGCCTTCTGTGTCACGCCAAATTTCTTCACCGGTTGTTTTGCGATGTATTTCTGGATTAGCAGGGTTTTCAAATTGTTGTAGAATCACAGCGCCGTGTGTCTTTTCTTTGAGTTCGATGGCTATGCGGATAGCGCCTTTCATACCTTCCGTGCCTGGTGTGAGTACGATTTCAGCGCCTAACGCCTTGAGTAAATTACGACGTTCAACACTCATCGTTTCGGGCATGGTCAGAATTAATTGATAGCCTTTTACCGCAGCCACAAGAGCTAACCCGATGCCGGTATTGCCACTGGTTGGCTCAATGATGGTTGTTCCGGGTTGCAGGGTGCCATCTTTTTCTGCCGCTTCTATCATTGCTTTTGCAATGCGATCTTTGACACTTCCACCCGGATTAAAGGATTCGAGCTTAAAAATGAGAGAATTGTTCAACCCATGTAGTTTGCTGAATCGTGATGCTGCCAACAGCGGTGTGTTGCCAATCAAATCCGTTAATTGTGTTGCAATTTTTGCCATTGTGTATGTTTTTTATTAGAGATGCAATAGGTTGCATCTCTAATATTGTAATATAATTTATTGAATTTTTGCCAAAGCTTGTTCAAAATCGGCTTTTATATCATCAATATGTTCGATACCAACCGATACACGCAACATGCCGGCTTCTACACCTGATGCTTTTTGAGCTTCAGCTGAAAGTTGTTCATGCGTGGTAGATGCAGGGTGAATAATCAACGATTTGGCATCGCCTACATTAGCTAAATGACTTAATAGCTTCACATTGTTGATTAATATATCTGCATTCGTCGGATCACCTTTCACTTTGAAGGTTAACACACCGCCAAAACCATGTTTGAAATATTTCTTTGCTACTTCGTTGTATTTACTGCTTTTTAATCCGGGATAGTTTACATATTCTACCTTTGGATGCTGCTCAAGCCATTGGGCTAACGCTAACGCATTTTCCACATGACGTTCTACGCGTAAAGAAAGCGTTTCTAGACCCTGTAGCAACAAGAATGAATTAAACGGACTGATGGTATTTCCCCAATCGCGCAATCCTTCAACGCGGGCACGAATGTTAAATGCAATATTTCCGAAAGGGCCGTTAGCACCGAACACATCCCAGAAAACCAAGCCATGATAACTATCGGAAGGTTCTGTAAAGGCAGGAAATTTTCCATTGCCCCAGTTAAATTTTCCACCATCAATGATAACTCCACCTAACGAAGTGCCATGTCCGCCAATCCATTTGGTAGCTGATTCTACCACCACTGATGCACCATGTTCCAACGGGCGGAATATGGCACCTCCTGCTCCGAATGTGTTGTCAACAATTAATGGAATGCCGTATTTGTCAGCAACCGCTGCAATGGCTTCAAAGTCGGGTACATTCAAATCAGGGTTGCCAATTGTCTCCAGATAGAGGGCTTTTGTCTGATCATCAATCAATGCTTCAAACTCTTCCGGCGTATCGTTAGCCGAAAAGCGAACTTCTACTCCCAGACGTTTAAATTGATTTTTGAATTGGTTATAGGTGCCTCCATAAAGATGAGACGTTGAAACGAAATTATCGCCGGCTTCAATAATGTTATTCAGAGCGATAAATTGAGCCGATTGCCCCGATGAGGTGGCAAGAGCGCTCACTCCACCTTCGAGAGCTGCAACCCGCTTTTCAAACACGTCGGTGGTCGGATTCATCAAACGGGTATAGATGTTTCCAAATTTACGCAATCCAAACAGATCGGCTCCATCTTTCGCGTCGTCAAAAACATAAGAACTGGTTTGATAAATTGGGACTGCACGTGATTTAGTAGTTGGATCAACTTCTTGTCCTGCATGCACCTGAAGCGTTTCAAATTTCAATGATGAAGTGGCCATAATGAGTGGTTTTATAAATTAATGTTGTTGCTGACAAAGATACGGCGATAGATGATCATTTCACAATACCACAGATGTGGTAATTTTCAGTTGGTTGTTTCAAAAATGCAAAATGATTTCTTTGTGATTGCTATTGCACTACATAACATTGACAATCAATAGCATTGAAACATAAGAATGCTTCCTTTGGAGAT
>JAJZHJ010000237.1 GCA_021804525.1 Bacteroidota bacterium
TTACAGCAACAAGAAAGATGCTGACAAGTGTCGGGTTTATGCGTTTCATGACGAATGCGTTTAGTGGACAAACAGAAAATCTGCTTGCCGGTGAATGAATGAAAAATTATGTTGAGGGAGAAGTTTTGTCACCGGTCAACATCTCCGTTTCTCATGCTGATCGGGAAACGGAGATGTGATGGTGGAGAGGGTAAAGCTGTAAGGCTTGTCGGAAAAACGAATTAGTTTTTCAGGTAGTTTTGCCAAATATGAGTGGCATCGTCATAAATCTTGAGCGCTTGTGTGCCCACATGTACCGTAAACAGGCCTTTTTCGAGATGCCATTTGTTATCCATACCGATAAATGCGAGATCAGAAGCTTTGACTTTGAAAGTCACGGTTTTGGTTTCACCCGGTGCAAGTTCAATTTTTTCAAAGGCGCGAAGACGGCGATTGTCGGGAGTGATGGAAGCTACTGCTTCGGAAGTAAAGAGTAAAACTGCATCTTTACCTGCAACTTTTCCCGTGTTCTTCACATTGACGGTGAACACCAGCTCGTCATTTGGCATGAAATGGGTTTTATTTACCGTAAGATCAGAATATTCGAATGTGGTATAACTCAATCCTGTGCCGAACGAATATTGCACGGTGTTATCGGCGGCATAGAAGTAAGTGCCGTTCATCGTCGCGCGATTTTCGCAAGGTTTGTAATCATAGGTAGTGAGCAAATTGGTGTATTTAGGATAGGTAAACGGCAAACGACCCGAAGGATTTACATCGCCATAGAGAATATCGGCCAATGCCAATCCACCATAGCTGCCGGGCAAATACATATCGATCACGCCTTTGGTTAAAGGTTCAACGTCGGAGAACACGCGGGGACGTCCTTCGTTGAGAACTAAAATAATAGGTTTGCCTGTTTTGGCTAATGCCGCAACTAAGTCCTGTTGATTTCTCGATAATTGCAAATCATTCAGATTCCCGGGTGTTTCAGCATACGAGTTTTCGCCTACACAAGCCACAATGACATCGGCATCTTTTGCTGCGGCCACTGCTTTGGCAATATCGGGTGTGTTTTCTTCAAAATATTGTCCTTTCATATTGTATGTTACACCCGGTTCATAAATCACATTGGCAGCGCCTACTTTATCTTGCAATGCTTTCAGGATGGTGATTCCGTTTGTTTCAATTTCATCTGTTTTATCGCCTTGCCATGAATCAGTCCATCCGCCATTTAGTGTACGCATCGAGTTGGCGTTCGGGCCGGTGACTAAAATCTTGGCATTCTTTGATAGCGGAAGTACATTATCCGTGTTTTTCAACAAGGTGATCGACTCATCGGCGGCTTCTTGTGCTATCTTTTTGTGATCTACAGATGCAAAGTTGGTGTAATCGGTCGATTTCCAGTCGGGTTTTTCAAATAACCCCAAGCGATATTTCATGCGTAAAATACGACGGACGGCATCATCGATACGTGTCATCGAAACTTTCTTTTCCAAAACCAATTCTTTCAAATCTTTGCAGAACAGGGTGTCATAAGGAACCATCGCCATGTCTATACCTGCGTTAATGGCTAATTCAATGGCATCTTTGTCGTTGCCGGCAATGTGATCGCGTACATATAGGTTGTTTATGTCTTGCCAGTCAGTCACCACGACGCCATCAAAATGAAGTTCACCTTTCAGTACATCCGTAATTAAATAGTGGTTGGCATGTACTGGTTCGCCATTTACAATGCTTGAGTTGACCATCACAGAAAGTGCTCCGGCTTCGACGGCTTCTGCAAAAGGTTTGAGATGGCGTTCGCGCAGTTCGATTTGAGGTATCATGGCAGGGGTGCGGTCTTGTCCACTGACGGGAACCCCGTAGCCGACAAAGTGTTTTAAACAAGCGGCAACATTGTCCATGCCAATTTTATTACGATCTTTTCCCTGGTAACCTTCCACGCAGGCGACGCCCATTTGTGAGTTGAGGTATGTGTCCTCTCCATATGTCTCCCACATACGTGGCCAGCAAGGCATACGCCCCATATCGAGCACGGGAGAAAAGTTCCATGGGATATCACTTGCACGGGTTTCGTAGGCAGTCACTTGCGCGCCTTTGTACACTAATTCGCGATTGAACGTAGCGCCCATTCCGACTTCTTGCGGAAAGAAAGTGGCACCGCGTGTGTAGGTTCCTCCATGAATAGCGTCGATTCCGTAAATCATAGGAATCCCTGTTGTTTTGATAGCTACTTGCTGCATTTGGGTGATAAGTTTTTCCCAAGTGGCAGGATATTGCGTGACACCGGCAGGTACATTCAAAATCGAGCCTGCTTTCAAATACCCTAAGATATGATCCACTTTGGCCATGTCTAATTGTACCGGTTCAACGGGAACATTGTCCTTGGTCTTTAGTACCAAATCAACGGCAAATTGAGACATCTGACCAATCTTTTCATCCAATGTCATTTTCGACATCAATTGTGTAATTTGGTTTTCGTACGGCGAAACCTCTTTGGGAGGAGTGAAACTGTATGACATACATCCAATCATTAGTAGGGTAAACCCTGTTAGTAAATTCTTAGTTTTCATCTGTCTGTGTTTAATTGTTTGTGATTAGAAAGGAGTCTTGTTTTCGATCAATAGAGTATAAAGGGTGATGCTACGAGTTGCTTTCTATTGTTTCAATACTGTCCGAAAACGAGCAGTAAGCATGGCTCGCACCGGTGTATCGTAAAATCGGAATGCTGCCCATGCCAAAAAGATAAAGAAGAGAGTCAAAGAGGTTGCAACAAAGATAATAAGTGATTGTGAATGATGGCTTTGGTAGAGCCAATGGGTATAAATGTATATAAACGGATAGTGCAGGATGTAAATAGGATACGAGATTTTCCCTGCAAAGGAGCACAATTTTGCGGTCCGACCGGTTACTGTGCCTCCGGCTCCGGCTGCAATGATGAGTGGGAAGATAATGATGATGCAGATCGCTTCGTAAATGCCGTTCATCGGAAAGTAGGGTAGTGCGAATAAGATGAGTAAAGTCAGAGATAGCAACGGATAAGCAACGGGAATATGAATTCGTGCATTAAGACGGTACAACAACAATCCAGCAAAAAATGGGAATGCAACACGCACCGGTGCCATCCAGAATGTATCCCACCCCCAGCCGCCCTGAAGATTTCCAAGTGCGATAGCGGTCGTCGCTACAACGATACCCGAAAGAACCACAACGGCTATCAACGCTTTTCGTCCAAGTCGCGGGCCGATGAATCCGTAAACGATATTTGCAATGTATTCTTGAAAAAGCGACCAGCTTGGTCCGTTCAGCGAGTGTGTTTCAGTCCATCTATTTGGCAAAGTAGGAGAAGGGATGAGCAGCAGTCCCAAGCCAACTCCTTCGAGCAACCTCCAGAAGCTTACGTGTTGTGCATTCCCCACGAAAGGATCGAACCAATAACCAATGGCGCCAATCAGTACTCCTGCAACAACCAAAGGATGGAGTCGGATAAGGCGTATTCGTAAAAATTCTTTGATAGTCATTGTTTTCCATCGCTCGTCGTAAGCGTAACCGATAACAAACCCTGAGAGGAGAAAAAAGAAATCGACGGCGAGATAAGCGTGGTGTAATGGATTCTTTGCCGGATCTGGGAAGGAGGCTTCCATCAGATGGAACACCACGACCAATAGTGCGGCGGTACCGCGCAATCCGTCTAAAATGTCAAAGTGTTTCTTCATGTGTGTAACAAGCTAATTAGGTGTTTATTTGATATTATCCACAAAGATAGACCACCTGTTTTATTCCTCCCAATTTTTCTTATCCTACAAAACCTCTATTTTCTTGAAATAAGACCTCTATTTAACCTCTACATTACATGTTTGAAATGAATGATTGCCATATAGTTGACTTATATTAGCAGCATTCTTTTTGATTTTGATAAAAAGATATGTTTTTTGCATTCTGCTGATTCACGGAAATAAGCCAGAAATGATTATTTGTTTTTGTACCAGGCTTGCAACACGTAGAATGCTTCTTTCTTCTGCCCTTGAT
>JAJZHJ010000238.1 GCA_021804525.1 Bacteroidota bacterium
GCAATTGAACAAAAACATTGCTTTGGCTAAACAACTTGGCGCCCACTATCTTTCCAATTCGGGCGAAGATCTTCCGAAAACCATTCTGGAGGTTGCACAACGCGAAAACATCACCCATATCATTGTGGGAAAATCACAAAACGAAACCGTCTCTTCTTATTTCAAACGAAGCCTTGTCAGTAAATTGATCCACGATAGTGGCGATATTGATATTTATGTGGTTGGAGCGCAAAATGCAACCCAACCGGTGAAGAAAAAATCGATCATACCGACTAAGTTCCGTTCGGGGCCGAAAAGTTATCTGATGACCACGTTTTTCATTTTGCTGGTGGTGATGATCTGTCTTTTTTTCAAAGGCATGATTGAATATCATGTAGTCTCCTACATCCTGCTTTTTGCCGTTTCGCTCGTTGCGCTTTTCTACAGTACGGGTCCCATTCTTTTATCGGCAACTTTGAGCGCTTTGCTATGGGATTATTTCTTTATCAATCCACCTCTCACGTTCTACATTGCCAAACCGGAAGACGTGATGATGTTCGGCACCTTTTTTTCAGTCTCTATTATTAATGGTGTGTTGACCGCCCGCGTGCGAAGCCAGCAACGTTTGGCCAAAGACCGCGAACAACGAACGAGCGCTTTGTATGAATTGTCGAAAGTGCTTGCTTCGGCATCAGGAGCCTTAGAGGTTATCGAACAGTCAACCTCTTTTATCCGCAAATATTTCAAGATTGAAAGCGCCATTCTCCTGCGCGAGGATGACACTACCCTGCAATCGACGCTTTATCCCCTCTCTCCGGCTTTGTCGTTGAAAACATCGGAACAAAGTATTGCCGCCTGGGTTTACAAACACATACAAAAAGCAGGAAAATACACCAATACACTTCCGGCTACCGACTTCACATTCTATCCATTGAACGGCAAACGCTTAAACACCGGTGTGTTGTTTATCAAGTCTCAAAAGAAATTCAGTGGTGAGATGGAGATGTTTTGGGACACCTTGTGCGTGCAGTTGACCAATGCTTTGGAACGTGAGTTGCTGAATGAGGTCACGCATCGTGCTTCTGTGTTGCACGAATCGGAAAAGTTGTATCAAACCCTTTTCAATTCCATTTCGCATGAGTTACGAACACCTGTATCCACGTTAATGGGATCGTCGGAAACGTTGCTGCACAGCGATGCTGATTCCACTTTGCAGCGACAGCTTGCAAAAAACATCTTCGACGCTTCCGAACGGTTGAACAAATTGATTGAAAACTTGCTGAACATGTCGCGTTTGGAATCCGACAACATCAAACCTTTTATGGACTGGCACGATGTGCATGATTTGGTGAATAAAATACTTACAAATCTGCACGATGATCTGGAACAATTCCATGTGGAAGTGGTTATTCCCGATGATATGCCTTTGGTGAGATTCGATTTCGGCCTGATGGAACAAGTGGTACACAATTTAGTCTATAATGCCACGCAACATGCTCAACCGCACACTACCATCCGCATAAAGATGTATTATGATGAACCCAATTTGGTATTACAAGTGATGGACAGGGGAACAGGATTTCCACCGGAATCCATTCCGTATCTTTGTAACAAGTTTTATCGCGCCGGTAATCGCACAACCGGCGGTACCGGACTCGGACTTTCCATTGTGAAAGGGTTTGTCGATGCACATCAGGGAACCATTCGCTTTGAAAACCGCGCACGTGGCGGAGCGCTGATCACCATCAAGATACCGACACAAAAATATAACATGACGGAGGTGTAATGCCTGAAAGAACAAGATGAAATCGTGGTCAAAAAAACACGTTTGAGCCAGGAACAATGAATAAGAATGGGCTAAAGCCCATTTTCCATAAAAGAAACAGCTCAATGGCTTTAGACCTCTCCCCTAACCTCTATCATCGGAGAGGGAAGCTGTACAAGCAATGAGAAATGTGACATACATTTATATATTATAATAATTCAGCGCAATACAAATGCGAATGTTGAATCAATTACTCAATCATTCACTTATTCAATCACTCACATGGACGAAACCATTCTTGTTATTGACGATGAACATGCGATAAGACGGTTGTTGGAGATCACGTTGAAGGCAAACGGCTATACAATTCTTGAAGCCACCACAGGCAAAGAGGGATTGCACATTGCCGCCAGTCACAATCCGAAATTGATTCTTCTTGATTTGGGACTACCCGATGAAGACGGACAGTCTGTCCTACGCAAATTGCGCGAGTGGTACACCTCTCCCATTATTATTCTTTCGGTTCGCAGTTCGGAAGAGGATATTATCCGTGCGTTGGACAACGGAGCGAATGATTATCTGACCAAACCGTTCCGCACAGGGGAACTTTCGGCACGGGTTCGCTCGTCGCTCCGACTGTCGGCGCTAAAAGACGACAACCACCAAACGCTTGTTTTCGGCAACATAGAGATTGATTTGATTAACCACACGGTGAAGAAGAACGGTGAGATTGTAAAACTCACTTCCACCGGATTTTCGTTACTGGCGCTGATGGCAAAAAATGCAGGAAAGGTGTTGACGCATAGCTTTATTCTGAAAGAAATATGGGGCTATGGCTATTTGGAACAAACGCAATACCTCCGCGTATTTATTGCTCAGTTGCGTAAAAAGATTGAAGACGATCCCTCATCACCCTCCCTTATCATCACCGAGTC
This sequence comes from Bacteroidota bacterium, assembly GCA_021804525.1. Taxonomy (GTDB): domain Bacteria; phylum Bacteroidota; class Bacteroidia; order Bacteroidales; family Paludibacteraceae; genus Microbacter. The sequence goes on from JAJZHJ010000238.1 coordinate 2,680, forward strand.
GGGCATCGGATACCGCTTTTCGGAATAAAACTGCCATTGTAATGAGTTGAACAGCGACTCATCCATTTCGTATTTTCCTAAAGAAAACAGAAATCTGACACAAACAATCGGGAGTAATGTAATGAGTTGATATCATTTTTTATGCTTCTACGGGTTAAGCTCCTTTAGGGAATATATGGCTGATAAAGCGTAACCTTTCCTCCCCTTTACACCTTCTACTGCTCTCGCTTGCGAAATAAATCATTGGAGTTTCAATTTCCTTTTTTTCACTCCAATATCCCATGAAGGAAACAACAACCTGCTCAAACAACCGATTATCCTACTTAGTACTAAATAAAAATCACCCATAAAAAAAATCCATTCAGCCGCAGACTAAATGAATTTTTTTGCAATGAAATCGGGGTCAATCTCTCCATTTCCCGATTGTTTATTACAGGGCTTACTGCACAATGCGACTTACGGGATCGCAAAAAGCAGTAGTTCCATCGGGAGTTATGGCAGCCGAGCGAAAAAAATGACGAATGCCAATTTCCAAACCATCAACCTCTGCTTCAACCTGCGTTGTCGCACGTATCGTAGTCCATTCTTTTTCGGAGGTTGGCAGGCTTCCTACAGCGATTTGCCAGATATACGACCGTGATCCCGGTACTCTTTTGCGTCTTAAAATAACCGATCCTGGTTTGTCACCGTCTTCTACCGTTAATATAGGTTGTTGACGTGGAGATGGATCCTTCGAGAGGTTAAATCCTGCTTGTAAAATGATTGTATCATCATCGTCGGCAATCCGTTCCACATAGGCCGCTACTTTCCGAAAGAGCTTGTCAGTTCCTTCTTCTACTTGATGCATAATAGCCGTATCAGCAGCGTTTCCATCAAGGGCTTTTTGGTATGCCGTTTCCAACGCATCAATTGACGCTTCAGCCTCCGTGAGATTTACATCGGGATTGGGGAAAAGTGGATTTCCCTTCATTTTTGCAATCACATTACGATAAAAAGCAATTTTCGACAAGATAGCAAACCGAATAAAATTGAGCACTAATTTTGCATGTCTCATAGTTTTTAAATTTAGAATGTAATTAAATACAACAATATGAATCACCGCTCTAACTGCGGATAGAGTTTCTATCTATTCATCTTTTCTCCTTCTTAATTCGTTCTGTACCCATCGTAATATCATCGTTTTTTGCATGAATTTGCCTGTCTCAAGCATGATACTGATTAACAAATTAACCATTTCCATTGTTTCAGGAGCTTTGCAAGATGATTCTGGCCAAAACAAGCTTACATTAGCCAACATCAAACATGATTTGGCCA
>JAJZHJ010000239.1 GCA_021804525.1 Bacteroidota bacterium
TAATTATATCGCTTTTATTGTTATATTACTTGAGAAAATTAACAAACAGAAAAAGTCAAGATGACTTCATGGTATTTCAGTGCGATATGCGACTATTTTGCCGTATATTTGTTGAACTTTTTCACTCATTCTCTTGTTTTATCATTCTTTTTTTGTTTGATGGTAAATACATTACATGTTATAGTATGAATAATTTATTGGAACTTATTGAGCACCGAAGGAGCGTTCGTCGTTTTGAGTCAAAACCGGTTGAGCCGGAAAAGGTAGCATTAATTTTAAAAGCAGCTTTGTTGTCTCCTTCGTCTAAAAATACCCGTTCTTGGGAATTTATCGTGATAGATCAACCTGATTTGTTGCAGAAAGTATCTCAATGTCGCGATCAGAGCAGCAGCTTTGTAGCAAACGCCCCTTTGGCAATCGTGGTGGTTGTTGATCCAGCAAAAAATGATGCGTGGATTGAAAATGGTTCCATTGCTTCGGCTTTTTTGCAGTTGCAAGCTGAAGATTTAGGATTAGGCAGTTGCTGGATTCAAGTAGCACGTCGTCCTCATAATGAGACGCTTTCGGCTGAAGAGTACATTCGACAGATGTTGCATGTTCCCGATTCACTCCGCATTTTAAATATGGTGGCAATAGGGTATAAAACGCAAGAACTTCCTCCTCGTCATATTGATGAAACACTTCATGCCAAGATTCATTATAATAGGTTCTAACCATTATTATTGAGCTTTTTATGAATCTGAAATTAAATTCAATTCAATCTCCGTCAGATCCGGTATGGTTCTTTGTGACCGCTTGTTTGGAAGAGGCTTTTCCGGTTGCCGAGCGTCGCTCTTCAGAATCATTAGCTGCTTTGTTTAATCATTCGGAAATGACTTGTCAGGTGATTTTGTTGGATGATACTCCCATTGGTGTATTTAATACGTGGGATTTGTCGTTGTTCAGATATATTGAACATTTTGCTATTGTACCCTCATTACGTGGAAAAGGTTTTGGGAAACGTGTGTTGCATGACTACGTACGACAAGTACCCCCTCCGGTAATTTTAGAAGTAGAACCCCCGATTTCGACTATTGCTCAACGTCGTATCCAATTTTATGAAAATGAAGAATTTGTGCTCTGTCCTAATGCCTATTGCCAACCTGCTTATGATGCCTGTAAAAAACAGGTAACGTTGCAATTGATGGAATATGGAAATCGGTTGTTGCCCGATCGATTTGATCAGGTAGTCGATTTGTTGTATCAAAAGGTATATCAAGCACATAAATGAGAATAAAGTTCATGAAGTATCTTGATTCCTGCTATAATAATAAAAAATGACTCCACAAGAACGTTGTAATAACTTGATAAAATGGTTTCAAGCCAATGTGCCTGATCCTAAAAGTGAACTTCATTATCGTTCACCTTATGAACTACTAGTTGCAGTGATTCTTTCGGCTCAATGCACCGATAAGCGGGTAAATATTGTCACCAAGTCATTTTTTGAAAAATACCCTACGGTTGAAATATTAGCTGAAGCTACTCAGGAAGAAATTTTTGCGATGATTCGTAGTATTTCGTATCCCAACAACAAAGCAAAGCATTTGGTGGAAATGGCACGTCTGTTGGTGCGCGATTTTCATAGTCAATTGCCTTCTGATCCTGAGCAATTACAACAGTTGCCAGGTGTTGGCCGCAAAACAGCTAATGTGGTTGCATCAATTATCTTCAATCAGCCTGTGATGGCCGTCGACACACATGTTTTTCGCGTGGCGGAACGATTGGGTTTAACTGAAAACTCCAAATCACCTCTTGAAACGGAAAAAGTTTTAACTGAACTTTTTCCGCAGGAATTGATTCCTAAAGCACATCATTGGTTAATTTTGCACGGTCGTTATGTTTGTGTAGCACGCAAACCAAAATGCGAGGAGTGTGGCATTCGCTCATGGTGTCGCTATTTTACTGAAAATGGAACAAAAACTTAAAGTAAACGTCAAATGAATAAAAAAAATCAATCTCTATATTGTCTCGATCTATTTAATTATCAGCGTTCGGTAACACAAGAAGTGACCATCGGAACATTACTTTTGGGTAATAATCAACCCATTCGTGTGCAGTCGATGACCAATACTTCAACTTTGGATACAGCGGCATCCATCGCTCAATCCGAGCGCATCATTGATGCCGGCGGTGAATTGGTAAGACTTACAGCTCAAGGTGTGCGTGAAGCTGAAAATTTGCAATATATCCGAAAAGGATTGTTTGATAATGGGTATTGGCAACCTCTTTCAGCCGATATCCATTTTAATCCCAATGCGGCGGAAATTGCTGCTCAATACGTCGAAAAAGTACGCATCAATCCAGGAAATTTTGTGGACGCAGCACGTACGTTTCGTCAATTAGAATACACAGACGACGAATATCGACAAGAGATTCAGAAAATACGAAATCGATTGCTGCCTTTATTATCCATTTGCAAAACACACCATACGGCGGTGCGAATAGGAGTGAATCATGGTTCGTTGTCTGATCGTATCATGAGCCGGTATGGTAATTCACCTGCAGGCATGGTAGAATCGTGTATGGAATTCTTACGTATTTGTGAGGAAGACGATTTTCATGAGATAGTTATCTCTATCAAGGCATCAAACACATTAATGATGGTGCAAACCGTTCGTTTGCTGGTTAGTACGATGCGCGATGAAGGCATGAGCTACCCCATTCATTTAGGGGTGACGGAAGCGGGTGACGGAGAAGATGGCCGTATTAAATCGGCAGTCGGTATTGGAGCTTTGTTGGCCGATGGTATTGGAGATACAATCCGCGTGTCGTTAAGCGAAGATCCTGAAAAAGAGATACCGGTAGCACGAAAATTGATTGATCATATTATAAAACGTGCCGATCACGCTCCAATAAAAGCAAATGTAGCCCGTTTGTTTAATCCTTACGAATATCATCGTCGAGATACTTCAATTATTAATAACATTGGAGGAATTTATCCTCCTTTGGTGATTGCGTCAAAAAAAGGATCAGGTGCATTACAACCTGATTTGATTACAAGCGAGTTACTTTTTTTTACAGTTGAACAGTTGCCGGAATTAAACTCCATACCAAATAAGATAAAGTTCTTAAAGTTGAAATATGAGGATCTGAACAAAAATCTTATCGATCGACTTAAAAAGACAGAAAACGTTGTTGTGTTACTTTCTTCTGATCATCCGAATGCTACCGCTGAGATGCGTGCTTTCTTTCATGCCCTGATGATTCATAATTGTCTTGTTCCGGTGTTTCTACATCGTGCTTATAACGAAAGTGACCTTGAAACTTTTCAGGTTCAAGCCGCTGCTGATTTGGGGGTATTGTTTTTAGATGGTTTTGGCGATGGTCTTTTTCTGGAAAATGCATTGTTGTCGCCTTCGCAAGTAGTAGATACCGCTTTTGCTATTTTGCAAGCATCTCGGGTACGTGTTTCTAAAACAGACTACATCTCTTGCCCTGGTTGTGGCCGCACGTTATTCGATTTGCAAGCCACATTAGCACGAATTAAAGCAGCAACAGAACATTTAGTAGGTTTGAAGATCGGAGTAATGGGGTGCATTGTCAATGGCCCAGGAGAAATGGCCGACGCTGATTTTGGTTATGTAGGTGCAGGCAAAGGCAGGGTGAGTCTTTATCATCATCACCAATGTGTTGAAAAAAACATTCCTGAAGAGGATGCTGTTGAAAAATTGCTTGAGCTAATTGAAAAATACAATGTATTGAACAACAATAGATATGAAACTCTTTTTTTCTTAGAAAACGATTTCATCGCACTTTTTGAAATAAAACGACTGGATATGGCTGAATCAACAGACTCCTCACAACGCTACCAATGGTTTTTCTTAGATAAAAGATTGCAATCGCTCAATAAATTGACTTTTGTTTCTATGACAAATGAAGGCGAACGCAATGAACGTATCTTTAGACAGGGAACATTGCAATTTAATACAATGCAGGGAACATTTGAATTACA
>JAJZHJ010000003.1 GCA_021804525.1 Bacteroidota bacterium
AACTCGCCGCCCATCGGTATAAAATAGGAAGGAAGTTGCAATAAATGAATGGAGCGTTTAGTGTTCATTATAATGGTCTATTGCGGGTTATGTATGGACGGAATAATCGAAAACTTGTATGGTATCGCGATAAAATAGCCAGCAAAGCAATCTTTTTATCTTTTTGCCATGTGGCAAAGAAAGGAAATGAAATTGCAAGTTGTTTTGCATGCTGATAATCATTGAATTTCCATGCAATTAGCAATTGTTCTTTATGCAAAATAAACTCGTTTTTTGCAAGAAGTAGCTTTTTGTTTTCACCTTTTTTTATAATAAAAAAAAGTCGGATTCTGTAAATGGATTCACGAAACTGAAGGTCTTCTTGTTGTGTTGTAGGCCGACTGACGCTTCCGGCTCTCCAATTATAAATAGTTGTGTTGTCGGACAAAAAATAACTTTGCGTAGTTAGACAGAAATGCAGAAAAAGAGGTAAATCGGGTGTCAAAAAACGATGAACAATAAATTGTTGAAATAAGGCAGGCTCAAATAGAGGGCGACGAAACATAAGCGTGGAAGAAACCAAGGCTTGGTTGAACAATGTTTCTTCAAACAAATTATTCGAAGGTCGGTAGTGGTTCATTCCCTGAATCAACGTCCCTTTTTTCTCGTCTAAATAAAAGAAGTCGGAATAAACAAACCCGATGTTTGCTTCCTTTTGCAGAATGGCAGACTGTTTGCTCAGTTTTTGTGGATCAATCCAATAGTCATCACCTTCCAAAAGTGCAATATATGTTCCTGTCGATGACTCAATAGCCTGATACCAATTTGACAAAACTCCCCGATTTGTGATTGAGGCTACAACGCGAACAAGATCGGGATGCTTTTGTTGATACTCAAAGCAGATTTGTGGAGTTGTGTCATTTGAACCATCGTCGCTAATCACTATTTCAATATCAATATTCCCGGTTTGAGCAAGAACGCTGTCGATTGCTCTCCGAATGTATTGTTCTTGATTGTAGGTGATAATGCAAATGCTAATAAGGTTTTTTGTTGCTTCTTGTGAACGATGGATCATGTTCATTTTGTGTTATTACGGCTCGGATGAGGATACATTTTCTCTATTGCAAAAATAGCGATTTGTTTTGAAGCATCAGATGGATTTTTTTTATTACAAAAAAGAGCATAGAAGGTGATAGATTTTAAAAAAAAGAGTATCTTGCACTGTTTTTATTACAAGCTGTATATTCACCTACAAAAAAGAAACTAAGCCATGTCATACTTGAAATTTGATAAAAGCAGTCTGGCAAATTTGGAAAAATCGTTGCGAAAGGAGATTTTACGAACGAATAAGTCAGGAGCTTACAGCGCCACCACCCTGGTGGATTGTAATACGCGTAAATACCACGGTTTGTTAGCTGTGCCTGTGCCCGAATTGAGCGACAATAATTATGTCTTATTGTCATCATTGGATGAAACCATCATACAGCATGGTGCGGAATTCAATTTAGGGGTTCATAAATACGAAGGAAATTTCTTTAGTCCGAATGGGCAAAAATATATTCGTGAGTTTCATCTGGAAGCTGTAGCCAAGACTATTTATCGGGTTGGTGGAGTTATTCTGTCGAAAGAACGCATATTTGTTTCACATGAAAACAGGTTTGTAATTCGGTATACGTTATTGGATGCACATTCGCCAACTACCCTTCGGTTGCGCCCTTTTCTGGCTTTTCGAAGCATACATGAGCTTTGCATAGAAAATGATGCATTAGACGAGACGGTGGTGGATGTTGACAATGGTGTCGCGATGTGTTTGTACGAAGGATATCCAACGCTTTATATGCAATTGTCGAAAAAGAATCGTTTTATTTCAGAACCTCATTGGTATAAAGGGATTGAGTATCCGAAAGAACAGGAACGTGGATACGATTTCAAAGAAGACTTATATGTACCCGGGTATTTTGATTTTTCCATTTCCAAAGGTGAAACTTTTTTGTTTTCCGCAGGTACAACTCCGGTAGAACATCGGCACCTTGCTTCGTTGTTTGAAGAAGAATTGGAGAAAAGGACAATGCGAAGCAATTTTTACAATACCTTAAAAAATGCTGCGCAACAATTTTATTTGAAACGTAATGGTGATTACTATCTTTTAGCCGGTTATCCTTGGTTTAAAGTGCGGGCGCGTGATGAGTTTATAGCTCTTGCGGGTGCCTCTCTTGCCATTGAGGATCGGGCGATGTTTGAGAAAATAATGGGTACTGCTTCCGAAGCGATTGCTCTTTTTTTGGAAGGGAAACCCATTGAAAAGCTTTTCTCTGAACTGGATGCTCCGGATGTTCTTTTATGGATGATTCGGGCCGTGCAACATTATGCTGTTTCTGTGGGTATAGCTGATGCCACTTTGCGTTACGGTCAAATGGTGCTTGATGTGATTGCTTTTATTCGTAAGCAAAAGCATCCGAATCTGTTTTTGCACGAGAATGGATTGCTCTATACTAATGGAATGCAAAAAGCGGCAACATGGATGAATGCCAAAGAAAATGGAATGCCCATTATTCCCCGGAGTGGATATGTTGTTGAAATCAATTCTTTGTGGTACAATGCATTGAAGTTTGCGGTAGCCATAGCCATTGAGCAAAAAGATGAATACAGTTCTGATCTGTTGGATTATCAGTCGGAATTGACAAGACAATCTTTTGTTGATGTCTTTTGGAATGGTCATTACTTGTACGATTATGTAGATGGACAACATGCAGATGTTGAGGTGCGCCCTAATATGATTTTCGCTGTCGGGCTACCATTTTCTCCACTTGACAAAGAACAACAAAAATCCGTAGTGGACATGGTGACGCGCGAGCTTTTGACTCCCAAGGGATTGAGGACATTAAGTCCCAAAAGCCCTTTCTACCGGCCATTCTATGTCGGCAGTCAGTTGCAGCGTGATCGGAATTATCATAACGGCCCTGTCTGGCCATGGTTAGCGGGGACATTTGCCGATGCTTATCTGCGTATTTACAAACGTAGTGGATTTTCATTTGTAAGCCGACTCTTAATTGGATTCGAATCGGAAATGAGTGAATTGTGTGTGGGAACACTTTCCGAGTTGCACGATGGAAATCCTCCTTTCTCTGGTCATGGAGCTATGTCATTTGCCATGAGTGTTGCCGAAATATTACGCATTTATCGCTTGGTTTATGAGGATCAGTCAAGTACTGCGGTTGTTCACGATGCCGTGCAAAGCACCTTATAAAAGATTGGAACATGCTATAAATCCTTAGTGAAAAAATAATGAGATACACATGAGAGCATTAATGTTTGGATGGGAGTTTCCTCCTCATATTTTAGGCGGCTTAGGAACAGCAAGTTATGGCTTGACAAAAGGAATGTCGGCACAACATGACATGGAAATCACGTTTGTCATCCCCAAGTCCCATGGAGACGAAGATCAGCGTTATTTGAAAATCATTGGCGCGTGCCATGTCCCTGTGGTATGGCGCGATGTTGATTGGAACTTTGTGAATGAACGTCTTGGTCATAGCATGTCTCCTGATAATTATTTCCATTTGCGAGATCATATTTTTTATGACTATCATCGAATTGGCACTAATGAATTAGGTTGTATCTCTTTTTCAGGTCGTTATCCAGATAATTTGATGGAAGAAATCTCTAATTACGAAGCGGCAGCCAGTGTAATTGCTCATTCATATATGTTTGATATCATCCATTCTCACGATTGGCTGACTTATCCGGCCGGTATTTTTGCAAAACAAATTACCGGAAAACCGTTGGTGATTCATGTTCATGCAACCGATTTTGATAGAAGTCGGGGGAATGTTAATCCTATCGTTTACAATATAGAGAAAAGAGGCATGGATTATGCGGATCATATTATCACTGTGAGTGATTTAACGCGCAATATTGTGATTGAAAAATATCATATTGATCCCGCAAAAGTTACGACAGTGCATAATGCCGTAGAACCTTTGCCCGATCTCAAATCGTTCAAGAGATCGCCTCATAAAGATAAAATTATTACCTTCTTAGGACGAATTACCATGCAAAAAGGACCTGAATATTTTGTGGAATCTGCAGCCCGCGTGTTGCAAAAAACAAAACATGTGCGTTTTGTAATGGCGGGGAGTGGCGACATGATGCATGATATGATCCGATTAGTAGCAGAACGCGGCATTGCTGACCGGTTTCATTTTACAGGATTTCTGAAAGGTAGAGAGGTGTATGAAATTCTTGCTCAAAGTGACGCTTATGTGATGCCTTCGGTTTCGGAACCCTTTGGAATTTCGCCGCTCGAAGCCATGCAGGTTGGCACGCCAACTATTATCTCGAAACAGTCAGGATGTGCTGAGATATTGACGAATGCCATCAAAATAGACTATTGGGATGTTGATGCTATGGCCGATGCGATGTACTCTATTGTGAAATATCCTGCCATGTACAAGCAATTGCACGAAGAAGGTTTGAAAGAAATTGATACCATTAAATGGGAGTATGCCGGCCAGAAAATACGCAATATTTATAATCAGTTAACAGGGTTTCGTTAGTCACTATTTAATCCCTGTTTTTCTTTGTCAATTAATCTTGACAGGATGTGATTTTGCTCTACACAAAATCCTTATATACAGTATTTAGTGATCCCTCTTATTTCATTAATGGAGAGGTCACTTTTTCTTTTTTTAGTGCTTGTATTTCAATTAATATGCTTACTTTTGCGGTCTTATTTCGCTCTCATGTTGAGATAAATAGTCGTTGGCTGCGACTATATGAAAAATATTTGAGCAATGTAAGTGAGTTGGATGGAATGGAAATTGTGTAAATAACTCTTTTGTTTCTTATTTAATTGACATGAAGAATAAGTATATTGATTTAATCGAGCAGACTTTTGAGTTTCCCAATGAAGAGTTTTCTCTTGTTGACAATGAGCTGTATTGGTTTGATATTCCTTTAATGGATATTATCAAACAATATGGTACCCCATTAAGGATTAGTTATTTACCTAAAATTGCCAAGAATATTCAGCGGGCACGACGGATGTTTAATGTTGCCATGGCAAAAGTAGATTATAATGCGGATTACCATTATTGCTATTGTACTAAGAGTTCGCATTTCTCGTTCGTCATGGAAGAAGTGTTGAAACATGGCGTGCATGTGGAAACCTCTTCTGCCTTTGATATCAATATACTGGAATCTTTGTTTGAATCGGGTCAACTCAAACCGGATACATATGTTATATGTAATGGATTTAAACGCCCTCAATATGTAGAGAACATACAGAACTTAATCAATCTTGGGTTTGAAAATGTAATTCCCGTGTTGGACAATAAGTTCGAGTTAGACCTGTTGTTGAAAGACTTCGATCAGAAGTTTAATATTGGCATCCGAATAGCATCGGAAGAAGAGCCTAAGTTTGATTTTTATACCTCACGGTTAGGAATCCGCTACAGTGATATTATTCCTTATTTCTACGAGAAAATACAGAATAATCCACAGGTGGAATTAAAAATGCTGCATTTCTTTATCAATACCGGCATAAAAGACACGGCTTATTATTGGAATGAATTGAATAAAGCAGTCAATTTATATTGTGAATTGAAAAAACTTTGCCCACAATTAGACAGCTTAAATATTGGTGGAGGATTTCCGATTCAGGCGCACCTGGATTTCTCTTATGACTATGATTATATGGCTGAAGAGATTGTGGCACAGATAAAGAACATTTGCACTCAAAACGATGTGCCTGAGCCTCACATTTTTACTGAGTTTGGATCATATACGGTCGGTGAGAGTGGAGCTATGCTTTATTCCATTGTGAACCAGAAGCAACAGAACGATCGGGAATTATGGAACATGATAGATAGTTCGTTCATGACTACGCTTCCTGATACGTGGGCCATTGATCAGCGATATGTCTTTTTAGCGATAAACAACTGGGAATTAGAATACCAGCGCGTTCACTTAGGTGGATTGACCTGTGACAGCGAAGATTATTATAATGCCGAAGCCCATTCAAATGCTGTATTTTTACCTATGATGTCAGATGGTTCCGAACAATATATCGGTTTCTTTCACATGGGAGCTTATCAGGAGTCCCTGAGCGGATTTGGTGGTATTCAACACTGTTTGATACCTGCGCCCAAAGTGGTGGTGATTGATATTGACGAAGAAGGCGAGTATGTAACAAAATTGTTTGCCAAAGAACAAAGTTATAAGTCAATGTTGAAGATTTTGGGATATTAAAGTTGGTTTGTTAGTATGGTTTTAATTTCGCATATTTGCAACTGTGAAAGGTCTATTTTTTTCTCATTAAAACATCTTGAAAATGAATAAATCAGCGTATTTATTGCTTATCCCGGCTGCGATTATTGTCGCTTCATGTAAGACAGTCCACCCGGCAGGCATTTATGAAAAAGCGCCTGCAGTAACGCAAAATCAACCTGCTACGGTTATTTCTTCACCCACTGTTTCGTCGTCATCTACAACAACGGCGACTCCAACACCTGCTCCTGCAAATCCCGTAGCAACAAAAGAAGATGTAAGGTCGGAATCGTTTACATTGGCTTCTTCTGAAACCAATCAGAATCCTATTCACATGAAATACAATGTGGTGGTAGGTAGTTTTGAGAATCAGTCGAATGCACAAAAATTAGAAGCTACGCTTAAGGCGGAAGGTAAAGATCCGGCTGTTGTAGTCAATAAAAACGGCATGTATCGCGTCATCATCTCGTCTTACAACGATTATGCCCAGGCAACACAAGTGAAACTAAGTTTACAGGGTCGTTTTCCTGGTGCATGGCTCTTAGTTCAAGCAAATCAGTAAAGTGATCTATCTGTAATAACTTCAATCATAGTTTACTGTGATTGTTTTAAGTCTTACAAACCTAACAAATAAACGTGTTTGTTAGGTTTTCTTGTTTCTAGCAGTAAAACATTGTTTTTGTGAATGTTGCATATCTTTGTTCATGTATACTAATAAATCCATTATTTCGCTCTCTTACCCGATTTTTTTGACATTGCTTGCGCAAAGCGTTGTCAATGTGACTGATTCTGCTTTTTTAGGCCGTATCGGCGAAGTGGAACTAGGAGCTTCTGCTTTGGGTGGTGTGTTTTACTTTGCTATTTTTGTTGTGGGTATGGGGTTTGCAACTGGTGCACAAATTTTGATAGGTCGTCGTAATGGAGAAAAGGAGTTTGCCAGAGTTGGAGAAGTCTTTAATCAGGGCGTTTTATTCTCTTTAGTGTTGGCAGGTATAGTTTTTGGTCTTGCATATTGGTTGACAGCTCCTTTGTTGCGCCTGTTTATTCACTCGAAAGAGATATATGTAGCAACAGCAACCTATTTGGATTATCGGGTTTTTGGATTTTTCTTCGCCTTTGTCAATTTGATGTTTCGTGCTTTTTATGTTGGCATCATGCGCACAAAAGTGCTTATCATAAGTGGTTTTATCACCATGGGTTTTAATGTTGTGTTAAGCTACGGACTCATTTTCGGACATTTCGGCTTCTCACGTATGGGAATTGGTGGCGCTGCACTGGCTTCGGTACTTGCAGAGGTCATCGCTTTTCTTTTCTTCTTGTTTTATACGTTAGTGTTTGTCAAGATAGATGTCTATCGATTATTCCATTTTTCTACCTTCCATTTTCAAACTGTTTGGAAAATCTTAGACCTCTCATTCTTCATCATGTTTCAGTCGTTTCTCTCTATTTCCACATGGTTTCTTTTCTTTATTTTTATCGAGAAAATGGGCGAACGTCCCCTTGCGGTGTCAAACATTATACGAAGCCTGTATTCCCTTTTGGGCCTTCCTGTGATTACGTTTGGCGTTGCAGTCAGCACAATTGTCAGTAACCTATTGGGAGAAGGGAAAGTAAGCGAAGTCTTACCCATGGTGCGTCGCGTAATTAAACTGGCCTTGCTTTTTATGTTTCCGGTCATTTTGGTGACGGCTCTTTTGCCACGAATGTGGGCTGCTATTTATACCAACGACAGTGGACTAATAACCGCTACAGTGCCTTCGTTGCATGTTTTTTGCCTGATAATGCTCGTGTTTGCTGTTGGAAACATTCTTTTCAATGCTGTTTCCGGTACGGGAAATACGCGAATGGCTTTATTGTTTGAGATGGTGGTTATGGTTGCATATCTAACTTATATATACTTTGTTAACTTCGTCTTTCATGCTTCTGTATCCATTGCCTGGCTATCGGAAATAGTCTATTGGGTAGGTCTGGGGCTGTGTAGTTTTTGGTATCTAAAACGAGGAAACTGGCGTGCAAAGCAGATTTGAAAGACATATCTGATGTGGTAGTCCGCGATCCATGATATATAAAAAGGGAAGTGCTATTGTCATCATAAGATGAACAAATAGCGCTTCCCTTTTTCAAAAAACAAAGTATTTTCCGAATGGTTTATTTTTTCTTTTTACCCCAAAGCTCTTCCATGTCTTCCAATTTCTTTCCTTTCGTCTCCGGTACGAACTTCCACATAAATAATGCCGAAATAATACCCATGATGCCGTAAATCCAAAAAGCAAAGCCATGATGGAATTGGTTTGTCAGCCATGTGTTGTCATTCATCATCGGGAAAGTGAGCGATACCACCCAGTTGGCGATCCATTGTGCCGCTACCGCTATCGACATAGCACCACGAATGGAGTTAGGGAATATCTCCGAAAGCAACACCCAAGTAACAGGTCCCCAACTCATTGCAAAAGCTGCCGTGTAAAGGAGCATGAAAACAAGCGCCAAGATTCCGACGTGTCCAGAGAAAAAGGTAAATCCTAAAGCAATCATGCTGAGAGCCATACCGATAGATCCGATAATCATTAATGGTTTACGTCCAAATCGATCAACCGATAAAATGGCGACAACCGTAAACGAAAGATTGACAATACCTACGATAATGGTCTGCAAAAGAGATGAGTCGGTACTGGCGCCCATGTTCCGGAAAATGTTTCCGGCATAGTACAACACCACGTTGATCCCTACAAATTGTTGAAATACAGATAGCATGATGCCGATAAAGATGACCAAAAAGCCGTAGGAAAGCCATGGTGCATTTACTTCGTGAAGAGTCGTTTTAATCTCTGCAAGCACGGTGGATGCGTTGTTTTTACCAGCGATTTTCTCTAATACTTTTAGTGCTTGACTATCTCTGCCTTTCATGGCTAAATAGCGCGGTGTTTCGGGCACAAACAAGAGTAAAACAAAAAAGAGCAATGCGGGTATGGCGCCTGAGAAAAACATCCAACGCCAACCATCGGTAATGAGCCACTGTTCGTTGCCTTGTTTGGCAATGAAATAATTGACAAAATAGATGACCAGCATACCAAAGATGATGGCAAATTGGTTGAAAGAGACAAGTTTGCCCCGTATGTTAGCCGGTGCAATCTCGGCAATGTACATGGGCGAAATCATGGAAGCAATGCCGACTCCGATGCCGCCAATAATACGAAAAATAACAAATGAATAGACATCTAACGTTCCAAATACGTTAAACGTTTCAGGTCGCCATGCGCCGATTGCCGAAAACAAAAAGGCGATTGCCGCTATGATCAGCCCGTTTTTACGCCCAACAGCTTTTGATATAAAGCCGGCTGAAGCTCCTCCTATGATACAGCCAATCAGTGCACTGGCAATGACAAATCCTTTGATGGCATCGGCGGTGTCTTTAATTTCGGTAAGGTCGGAAGGGATGGCTTGGCGCAGGAAGTGAATTGCCCAGGCTATAAAAGCAATGAGGATGACTCCACTGATCATTCCCCCTTTTTTCGATCCCAGCAGTTTGATTATTTGTCCGCTGATAATGATAACGACTAAAAAGAGCACGATGCTCATCATTAACCGGTATTGGCTGATAAGCATTGTTTTGTCTGATATTAAATGAAATCCGGTGCCTTGTGAGGAGTAAATAAAGAACTCTACCAACGATTTTTCGGCGCCATTCACAACAGCGGTATCGTATCCGAATAATAGGCCACCTAAGGTTGCTACCAAGGTGAGTAACGCAATGTACACGGGATTTCCCTTGTTGTAGGAAGTCGTTGTGTTTTTTGAAGAAGTATCTATAAAAGACATGATGGTATGATTTGAATGTTTTGCTATGTTATTTGAGATTAAGGAAATAGCCAATGAACTCAACGTGAGTTGAATTCATTGGCGGTGTTTCTTATAGATACATGTTGATGATGGCTTCAAACAGCTCTTGTTTGCCACTGATTTGGTCGGGTTCACCGGCTTTCAACGCAATGGTGCGAAGCTCCTCAAGTGTCATTTTACCTTCTTCAAAGAGTTTGCCTTCGCCTTTGTCAAACGATGCGTAACGATTTTTGCGCATTGCGCGGTAGGGCGATTGTTCCAATACAGCTGCTGCCGATTCCAAAGCACGGGCAAATACATCCATCCCGGAAACGTGTGCAATAAAAATGTCATCCAGGTCAGTTGAGTTACGACGGGTTTTGGCATCGAAATTGGTTCCACCAACTAAGCCGCCTGCTTCTAAGATCACCAACCATGCTTGGGTCAATTCATACAAGTCGATGGGGAATTGATCGGTGTCCCATCCGTTTTGCATGTCGCCACGGTTGGCGTCGATGGAGCCAAGGAAACCTGCATCGGCTGCTGCTTGCAATTCATGTTCAAAGGTGTGTCCGGCTAATGTAGCGTGATTGACTTCAATGTTGAGCTTAAAGTCTTTGTCAAGTCCATGAGCACGTAAAAACCCTATAACTGTTTCTGAATCTACATCATACTGATGTTTCATCGGTTCCATCGGTTTGGGTTCAATGAAGAATGTTCCCTTAAATCCGTTTTTGCGGGCATAGTCGCGGGCAATGGTCAACATACGGGCCAAATGCTCTTTTTCCCGTTTCATATCGGTATTGAGCAGACTCATGTATCCTTCGCGGCCACCCCAAAAAACATAATTCTCGCCTCCAAGCGCGATGGTAGCGTCCAACGCGTTCTTAATCTGTAATCCGGCTGCTGCCACTGCATCGAAATTTGGATTCGTAGCGGCTCCATTCATAAAGCGTGGATTGCTAAACACATTGGCTGTTCCCCAAAGTAGTTTGACGCCTGATGCAGCTTGTTTTTGCTTGGCATATTCTACAATGGTTTGTAAATTACTTTCATAGTCGGTAAATGTATCTGAATCGACTAAGTCAGTATCGTGGAAACAGTAATATTCGATGCCGATTTTTGTCATAAATTCAAATGCAGCATCCATTTTTTCTTTTGCACGGGCGATGGCATCTTTTTGCGCATCCCATGGAAAAACCTTTGTTCCGGGTCCAAACGGATCGCCACCTGTTCCGCACAACGTGTGCCAATAAGCCATCGAAAAGCGCAACCAGTCCTTCATTTTCTTGCCCATGACCATTTTATCGGCATCGTAATAATGAAATGCCAATGGATTTTTTGATTCTTTTCCTTCAAATTTGATTTCTCCAATTCCGGGAAAGAACTCTTTTTTGCCTAAAGTAATACTCATAGTTGTTGTTGTTTAATGGTGAAATAATGAATTTGTACGATAAACGTATTGTGTTTGATTTTTTTGCTTGAGAATAATTTTTTTTATTAGAGTTGCATACAGTGCCGTTTTCTCCTAATAGCTATTTTAGCTGTTTTTGAAGAATTGATTTCCATAACATGTAACTTTCTTTTGTGGCATCTGTGTGTGTGGTATCGGGTTGAATGGTTTCAAGTTTTTTGAGCGAACTAAAAGCTTCTTGTTCATCTTTGTAAATGCCAGCTCCAATGCCTGCCCCTTTTGCGGCACCCATTGCGCCATCGGTTTCGTACAGTTCGATGGTAGCATTTGTTGTGTTGGCAAGAGTTTCCCTGAAAAGCGGACTTAAAAATAAGTTGGCTTTCCCCGCCCGGATCACGTTGCAAGCGATACCCATTTCCTGCATAATTTCCATTCCATATGCCAATGAGAAGGCAATTCCTTCCTGCGCTGCACGAATGACATGTGCTTGCTGATGCCGATTGAAATTAAGTCCATGAAGCGAGCAGCCAAGTTCCTGATTGTTTAATATTCTTTCGGCGCCATTTCCAAAAGGCAGCATAACAAGCTTATCTGCGCCGATTGGTGATTGCATCGCTATTTCGTTCATTTCGTCGTACCGAATATCTTTCTGTGCAATGTTTCTTTTGATCCATGCATTGAGGATGCCGGTGCCGTTGATGCACAAGAGCACCCCAAGCCGTGTTTTATTTTTTGTATGATTCACGTGTGCAAAGTTGTTGACTCGCGATTGTTGATCGTAACGAATATGTTCATTCACGCCGTAAACCACGCCTGAAGTGCCTGCCGTGGCTGCTATTTCTCCTGGATTCAATACGTTGAGTGATAATGCATTGTTTGGCTGATCACCTGCACGATACGTGATGGGTGTGCCTTCGGCTAACCCTAATTGAGCGGCAGCGGCTTTGCTTAGTTTGCCTTGTTCGCCAAATGTTGGCGTAAGTGAAGGAACTATGGATGATGAGAATCCGAAATAATCCATTAGTTTCCGTGAAATGGCATTCTCCTTGAAATCCCAAAAGATGCCTTCGGAAAGGCCCGAAATGGTTGTCTTTATCTCGTCGGTCATACGCATGGCGATGTAATCGCCGGGGAGCATGAACTTGTCGGTCTTTGCGTAGATTTCAGGCTCGTTCTCTTTTACCCAAGCCAACTTGGCAGCTGTGAAATTGCCGGGAGCATTGAGTAAATGCGACAAACAATAATCCTCACCCAATGATCTGAAAGCTTTTTCGCCGTAGCTCACGGCACGACTGTCGCACCAGATAATGGAAGGCCGCAGTACGTTTTGTTCTTTGTCCACCAAAACCAACCCATGCATTTGATAAGAAATTCCGATGGCTTTAATGCTCGAAGTAGAAATTTTAGCGCTCGCAAGTACTGACTGTGTAGCGATGATCAAATTATCCCACCATGATTCAGGCTCTTGCTCTGCCCATCCGGATTGTGGCGACTGAATGGTCATTTCGGTTTTTGGAAAATAATCCTGTGCAACGCATTCCCCCGTGGTTGCATTCATTAAACTTGCCTTTACTGACGAACTGCCAATGTCATAACCTATTAAATACATGTGAATCGTGTTTTTTTATTGGATTAAAATGAAATATGCTATCGGTATATTTGGTTGTAGATAATCTTATCGAAGCGATAGTATCGAGCTGCCCGATGCGCAACGTTCTGTTGTTTTTCGTCTAACGAAACGATGTATGGTAGCGAAATAAACTTTTTATGGAAGTTTCGTATGTCCACTTTCTTCCCATAAATAACCTCATGTAAAATTCGTGATTCAGCCTCTGTAAAACGTTTAGGCAATAATTCATAAAGTCCTATCGGGTCTTCTGCAGACTTTAAACGAACATAATGAAGCGCTTTTTCCACTACGATATTATGATCGAAGGCCAACGTGCCAATGTCGTTGATATCACACCAATGGGCTTCGTAGCGATCTGAGAAAGCCTGTAGCTTTTGTCCTATCTTGATCAATGCAACGTAGCCGACAGTGACAATACGTCCAATCTTAATATGGATGGCATTCTCGAGCCATACTTTGTCACGTGGATTCTGCGTCCGGCTGGGAGACCCGAAACTATGAAATTGTTGTAAGTAGATGTTTTTTATGCCAGTAAGTTCATGTAGCACGCGGTAAGCAGCATCGTCAAGGTCTTCGTTTTCGTAAATTACACTGCCCGGAAGTTTCATATCGCTGTAGAAACCATCTTCGCTGGTACCGTTACGGGAAATAAGTAAAATATTGAGTCGCTCTCCGGTAAAGCCAAAAACAACGCAGTCAACCGAGACATGAGGATACAACGATGATTCTAACATAATGTGAGTATTTATGTGACACAAAAATTTCGATTACAAATAAACTGCTTTTATTTCTTATTCACAATATTATTTCGTATAAAAAACTGATAATAAGATTTTTGTAAAATGTAATCTTTACAATAACGAGTTTCATTCAATAAGATGTTTATCAACGCTATGAATCAAATTATGGTGACGTATAATTTACAATAAGGCGCATTGGTTAAATAATACAAAATATTATTTAAGTGGAAATTTAATTGGTCAAAACGGAATTTTACTTCGTTGTTGCTATGGATGAAAGGTGAGACAGCAATGGATCATCATTAATGTTGTTTCCTCTGGTTGGTTTGTCTTTAGGTGTCGCGAATGCTTGTAAGGCAGGCCAAAAACAACACAGCCGAAACAAGTTATCCTGCTTCGGCTGTTTGTGGGTTTATTTCGATAGTACGTCTATCCTTTAGATTCCCAGAGATTTTTTCACTGCCTCGACTTTCTGTTCGGCAGCTGAGTTTACCGTTTCAAATTCTTCGCGTGATTTCAATGGATGCTTCACCTCGATGTAGAATTTGATTTTAGGTTCTGTGCCCGATGGCCTGACAGAAATTTTTGTTTCATCTTCGGTAAAGAATTGCAGCACATTAGCTGGTTCGGGCATATTCAGAATGGTCTCTTGACCTATTGTCATATCTTTCATGCGGAGTGTCTCAAAGTCTTTAATCAGTATGATGTTCGATCCGGCAATTTCTTTCGGTGGGTTTTGACGGAAGTTGGACATCATCTGTTGAATCTCTTCGGCTCCAGTTTTTCCTTTACGCACAATCGATATGCCTTTTTCTTTGCTAAATCCATATTCGAGGTATATATCCTGAATCAGTTGGTACAGAGTTTTACCGTTGTCTTTTGCCCAAGCGGCTATTTCGGCCATAAGCGAGCAGGAAGAAACGGCGTCTTTGTCGCGTACAAAGTCTTCCGGGAGGTAGCCATAACTTTCTTCACCACCACCGATGTATTGTTGTTTTCCTTCCAATTCACGTATCACGGCTGCAATCCATTTGAATCCGGTGTAGCAGTCATAGCAGGCAATGTTGTTTTTGTCGGCCATTTTTTTAATAACTTCCGTGGTCACAATGGTTTTGACAACGTACGCGTTATTCGTGATTTTGTTTAACTCGTTCCATCGTCGCATTAAGTAATAGGTGAAGAGCATACAGGTTTGGTTCCCATTGACCAAAATCCATTGATTATCGTTGTTCTTCACAGCAATACCAAGTCTGTCGGCATCGGGATCGGAAGCCATCACTAATTCTGCGTCTGTTTCAATGGCCTTTTGGATTGCCATACTTAACGCTGCAGGTTCTTCAGGGTTGGGTGAAACGACAGTTGGAAAATCGCCGCTTATAACATCTTGCTCCGGCACATGAATGATGTTGGTAAATCCGAAGTTCTTGAGTGACCGGGGTATGAGCGTTCCTCCCGTTCCATGAATTGGAGTATAAACAATTTTCATGTCTTTGTGGCGTTCAATGGCTTCGGGTGACAATGACAACGTCTTAATTTGTGCCAAATATTCAGCGTCAATGCTTTCGCCAATGCTTTCAATTAAAGCATTATTACCTTGAAAATGGATATCTTCGACGCGTTTGATGCTTTCAACTTCTTTAATCACATTCACATCGTGAGGTGCGATCATTTGTGCTCCATCGTCCCAATAAGCCTTATATCCGTTGTACTCTTTAGGGTTGTGCGAAGCGGTAATGATAATGCCGCTCTGACAACCCAAATGCCTTATTGCAAAAGAGATTTCAGGTGTTGGACGTAATGTTTCGAAAAGATATACCTTAATG
>JAJZHJ010000240.1 GCA_021804525.1 Bacteroidota bacterium
CCAGCAGATGCCCTTTATTTTGCACCTGGGCGCGTCAATTTAATTGGAGAACACACCGACTACAACGGTGGGTTCGTATTTCCATGTGCGCTCAGTTTCGGCACTTACTTGCTTTGCCACAAGAATGATGACAAGGTAATTCGCTTTCGTTCGCTCAACCAACCGGAAGTAGTTGAAACCCCTCTTGATCAACTTCAAAAGCCCCAAGGCAAATCGTGGGTTAACTATCCGATGGGTGTTTTTGATCAGTTCATCAAACGTGGATTTACGTTCCCTTTTGGACTTGATTTGTTGATTTGGGGAGATGTACCCAATGGAGCAGGACTTTCTTCCTCCGCTTCATTGGAAGTGGTAACCGGCTACATGTTGAATGATGTTTTTCAAACAAATTATACGCGGGTGGATGTCGCCAAGATTGGTCAAAAAGCCGAGAATGAATTTGTCGGCGTCAATTGTGGCATTATGGATCAGTTTGCGAGTGCCAACGGCAAGAAAGATCATGCCATTTTCTTGGATTGCAATACATTGGATTTTGAACTCGTTCCTGTAAAACTTCAAGGAATCAAAGTATTGATTTCAAACACCCACAGTCCACATAAATTAGATTCAGGTGCTTACAACCAACGTGTTGCTGAGTGTAAAAAAGCCGTTGAATTGATTTCAAAAGTACGTCCTATTCATTATTTGGCAGAACTCACCGAAGCCGATTTCAAACAAGTCGAATCATCGTTGGACAGCGATCCTGTAGCACACAAGCGCGCCCGCCACGTGGTAACGGAAGTGCAACGCACAACGGATGCCGTGAAAGCACTGAAAGCCGGAGATATCAAGCTGTTTGGTAACCTGATGAACGCCTCACACGTCTCTTTGCGTGACGACTACGAAGTGACCGGCGTAGAACTCGACACAATGGCCGAGGAAGCATGGAAAATTGATGGCGTAATTGGTTCTCGCATGACCGGTGGCGGTTTTGGTGGTTGTACCGTCAGCTTGGTGAAAGATGAAGCTATTGAACCATTTATCGAAAAAGTAGGTGCTGCATACAAAGCAAAAACAGGTATCACTCCCGATTTCTATGTCGCAGAAATAGGCGATGGAGCTTGTAAACTTGCATAACACTATTTACATACAATTTCATTGAATCATGCAAACAGAATTTGAAAAAATAATTGACGGACAAAATGTTGCGCTTTATCATTTGCACAATGGAGAGATCGAAATGACCGTTACAAATTATGGGGCCAAAATCGTATCTCTTATTGTTCCAGATAAAAATGGCAATAGGGAGGATATTGTTCTCGGATTTGACAACATTGATGATTACTTGACCAAGGAACCTTTCTTCGGGGCGGTATGCGGACGTTTTGCAAACCGCATTAAAAAGGGAAATTTTGAGTTAGAAGGAAAAACGTATCAATTAGCAGTCAACAATGGGGCCAATCACCTTCATGGGGGAATCAAGGGCTTTAATGACGCAATTTGGACAGTGGAGATGGCTGATGATAGTCAACTGTCTTTATCCTACTTTTCAGAAGATGGAGAAGAAGGCTACCCTGGCAACCTGAATGTGACTGTGACGTACGAATTGACCAAAGAGAAGGAGTTGAAAATTCATTATCAGGCCACTACCGACAAAACCACCATCATTAACTTGTGCCAACACTCATTTTTCAACCTCAAAGGAGCAGGAAACGGGAATATTGAAGATCATGAGCTGATGGTAAATGCTGACTACTACACTCCGTTAGACGAAACGCAAGCTCCCATTGGAGAAATACGGGTGGTCGATAAAACGCTGATGGATTTCCGTACGCCTGTAAAAGTCAGCGAACGCATCAACGCCGATTTTGATCAATTTACTTTTGGACGAGGCATTGACAACAATTGGGTTGTAAAAAAGCCACAAGCACATGATTTAGCCTTTGCTGCCTCATTGCACGAACCTCAGAGTGGCCGTCTCATGGAAGTTTTCACAACACAACCGGGCATTCAGGTCTATTCCGGCAACTGGATTGAAAATCATGTGGGTAAATACGGGAAAAAGTACGATGTGCGTTATGCAATATGTTTGGAAACGCAAGGATTTCCCTGCTCGCCCAATTACGCTCAATTCCCATCACCCGTTTTACATCCAGGCGAAAACTATGATGAGACATGCATTTATAAATTTAGCGTCAAATAATGCAGGAGAGAACACATACACAAACTCCGACATTGCGATGCAGTGCCGGAGTTTTTTATAAGAAAAGATTACTTCGATTTTAATTCTTTCTTCTCTTTGGCTTCTTCGCGTTTCAATTGCTTTGAAATGCGTTGAATGACTTGATCAATGGGCTTTTCCGGTTCAATGACGTTATACGATTCCCAGAAATCATCGTTTTTGAAATTGGTCACTTTATCCGATACGATGTCGTTCCATTTGACACGATCACGCGAAGGAATCGGTGTGACATTACGCGAATGATCGGTGATAGCCAATTCACCCATTACAGTAAAGTACGAGCTAAACAGATGCCTTGCCCATTTGCATTTAAACTTTACTTCCATTGACGAATAATCAAAATACCAACGATTATTTTGTTCTTTGTAGTTCACCACATAATGAGCAGAGACCACATCCACTTTCACACCAAAGGGCTTTTTCAAAATAAATAAAGAACTTGCATCAGCACGTTTTTCTACATTCATATTAAAGTCAATCCGAGAAACAGCTTCGGTTTCAGCATCAATATAAATTTTTCCGCGAAACAGAATTTCACCGCGTGTTTCAGGTCTTTGATCGAAATCAACCACATAGTTAAAGCGATTATTAATCATCTCGGGCGTATCATACGTGAAATTATACAAAGCGCCGATTTGATCAATAGGCGTCCCTCCTACAAAGGGGTTTTTCATCACATCGATAGACAATGCAGAAGTAATGCCACCCTGAAATTTCATAAACAGGGTATCGATCTGCGAATGATCCACAATTCCCCGTCCTTTAAAAATAGTAGCCTGGTCGGAAGAAAGAGAATTGTAAGAGGCTTTGATAATATTCAGGACGGCCTCACTTATCGCGATATAACGATTCCCTTTTTTAATCATTTCACGATAGAATCCGGTCATCTGAACAGGAGCTTTACCATAATTAGCCACTGTATTTTCAAAAGCATGTTGCACTAACTCCAACGCATTGCCCGAACGGACAGTAATGGTTTTCAAGTTATAAACCGCTGGAGCCAATCGAATGATATTTTTGGGAGAATGACTCACTAACTCATCTATAGACACCATGGCAGGTTGAAAACCTATATGCGAAAAACGAAGGCTGTCATGTTGATATGCCAAGGGTATTTTGATTAAAAATTGGCCTTCTCCATTCGTCACAATCCCCACAGAAGCGCCTTTCACCTGAACGGACGCAGCAACCAAGACATGATGCGTGGAAGCATCGATCACTTTGCCTTGTATTGTCGTAAAATTTTGTGCACTTACCCAAAACGGCATACACATAAATCCTACCGACAACCATTTGAAGAATGTATTTGTTTTCATGTGAATATGTTTTTATTGCTTACATTACCGACACATAGAATGCATCCGTAAAACGAAGCTTGTTCATAAAAGCAATGAAAGGTTATTAATGCTTGAGAATTATTTCAAAACTTCAGAGAAACGTTGACCTCAAAAAACCAATGAACATATTAGAAGATGCATAAAGTAACATTCAAAGATACACACGAAATACCCTTTTTCATTGACAAAAGAAGCAATAAAGCGATGTTTTGTTGATGTTTAACAATAAAAAAATCATCATCCATTAATTCAAATTTCTGCTCTGTAACTAACAAATGAAGATCGAAAAAATTTGAAAAGCAGAAAGAGAAGGGGGAAAAACACATTCATCACTTTTACGTGTATATTTGCGACAGATAAACACGAAGAAAAATCTATTTAGCTTAGGTTGTTTATAAATTATCTTCATTTAAAACA
>JAJZHJ010000241.1 GCA_021804525.1 Bacteroidota bacterium
ATTTTGACCGACCGCATCGCCGACATTCTTTTTTGCCCGACAGATGCTGCATTGCACAATCTTCAACGCGAAGGGTTTGATCATTTTCAGGCAACGATCATCAAGAATGGCGATGTGATGCAGGATGCTGCACTTTATTATGCTCAAAAAGCAGCTGTGAAATCAACCATTATTGAACAACTTATGCTTGATCGTTTCGTACTGGCCACCATCCACCGGCAAGAAAATACAGACGATATTCACAAGCTGCAAAATTTGATCAAAGGATTGAACGACATTAATCATGAAGTTCGGGTAATTCTTCCAATGCATCCTCGCACAAAACATATTTTAGCACAGCACCATATCAAACCAACCTTCACCATCATCGAACCGGTGGGTTATTTTGATATGATCCGTTTATTGCAACATTGCCAAATGGTCATTACCGATAGCGGAGGTGTACAGAAAGAGGCTTTTTTCTTTGGAAAACATTGCATTACCCTACGCGAACAAACCGAATGGGTCGAGTTAATCGACAACGGCTTTAACACGTTAGTTGGCACCGATGAAACACTTTTGTTTGCCGCCTACCATGAAATGAAGCGCAAACAGTCTGATTTTTCCCTGAATCTTTATGGTAATGGCACAGCCGCCGAACAAATAGCTCAAACGCTCAAAGAAATATAATTCACTGAAACAGAATAATAATGCAAATCGGACGAAAAGATGTGGCATGGAATTTTGCAGCTACCTTTATGCGAATTGCATCTGGGTTGATTGTATTGCCTTTGGTATTACGTCTTTTGCCAAGTCAAGAAGTGGGACTTTGGAATATCTTCTTGACCATCGGCTCCATTGCTACGTTGCTTGATTTTGGTTTTTCCAATGCCTTTTCGCGCAATATTACCTACATCTTTAGCGGCGTCAAAGAACTGAAAGCAAAAGGTTATATTGCTGTTGATCAAAATAATACATCTATTGATTATGGCCTTTTACGCAGCGTAATAAATGCCATGAGGCGATATTACGGCATCTTAGCCGGTATTTTCCTTTTACTTTTCATTGTGGTAAGTCCTTTTTACTTAAGCACCATTTTAGAAAAATATTCCGGCAACGCCCATGAAGTGTGGATGGCATGGTTTACGTATGGAGTTTTAGTTGCTTATCAGCTATATACTTATTATTATGGTGCATTACTGACAGGGAGAGGCTACATAAAAAAAAGCATGCAAATCATTGTGGTGGCACAAAGCGCCCGTATCATTATCACAGCCATCTTTCTTTTGTACGGACTTGGGCTTATTTCATTGGTTATAGGTATGTTTATCAGCGATATTCTCAACCGGACTTTATCGTACCTCGCTTTTTACGACAAAGAAATTGCGCATAAAATAAAAGAAAGTACCATAATTCCGGTTCGTGAAATCATGAAAATCATGACTCCCAATGCCATTAAAATCGGACTCACTACCATCGGCGGATTCTTGATCAACAAATCTGTTATCCTCATTGCACCTCTTTATTTATCATTGTCTGATATTGGTTCCTATGGCACCACCAAACAATTTATCGATTTGATTGCTTCCATTGGCGGTATCTGGTTCAGCACATATTATCCAAAAATGACGCTATACCGTGTTAATAATGAAATAGATGGAGTGAAACGGCTTTACACAAAAAGTAAGATATTTCTAATAATATCATTCATTTTATTGGGATGTGGTTTAATTCTTGTCGGACCTCCCATCTTACAATTCATTCACAGTAGAACCCATCTTTTACCCGCAGCAATGATCTTTGTTTTTCTAATTGTCGGTTTTTTAGAAGACAATCATGGCATATCAGGCGCATTGCTCCTCACAAAAAATGAAGTGCCTTTTGTGAAGGCTTCTCTCTTGTCAGGTATTGGAACTATTTTACTGCTTTTGCTCGGATTGAAATTTACATCCTTAGGCGTTTGGAGTATGATTCTGGCACCAGGCATTGCACAGGCAACGTATCAAAACTGGAAATGGCCGCTATCAGTCATTCAAGATCTAAAACTCACAGCAAGTGATTATTACAATACACTTTTGTCATTTTTGAAAGATACAAAGCAAATTCTCAAAAAATAAAGTCGTAAATTTGCATAATGAATTAGCCGTATGTTCAAAATAATTGGCATTGTCACATCGTATTATCCAAATCTTGATGATTTAGAGAAGAATATCCATTCCTATCTTCCTTGGATTGACCAATTGATTATTTGGGAAAATACACCTGATGAGCAAAGCGTCATTGACCAATTAATTGACAGATTACACAGTGATAAAGTAGAAATTTATTCCACAGGAAAAAATGAATACCTTGCTTTCCCATTTAATGAGACAATTCGTTTGGCGCAAAAACAAGGCTACACACACTTATTAACAATGGATCAAGACAGTTGCTTTGACCCAAATCATTTCCAAAATTATTTGAACATTGTTCAACAAAGCAACATTGATCCAATTGCTGCTTTCGGGCCTGGCCTAAACTTAACGAATAACTTTGAAGAGAATATTCAAGAAGTTCCTTACGTGATCACATCAGGAGCAATATACCCCATCAACATCTTGATTGATTTGCATTTATTTAACGAAGAACTCGCCATTGATGTGGTTGACATAGAATATTGTGTTCGGTCTCGCAATAACGGATACAAAATAGTACAGATCAATTCCATTCACCTTCAACACAAGATTGGAAACATTCAGAAACATTGGACAGGCTTAATTTTCAACCCATATCCTGCGCAAAGAACCTATTACTACATTCGTAACACACTCTGGTTGTGGAAACATTTTCCGGATGTTGCACAAAAGCAAGAGCGCAGAAATTTCATTCGATACAAAATCATATATCGAACTCTCAAAATAGGATTTGAATCAGACGCATTTCAAAAGCTTTTGGCAATCTATACGGCAATTTGGCATGTTTACACTGGCAGATTAGGCAAATACGATAAATTTAACACAAGAAGATAAGTATGGACGTCTCTGTCATTATTGTCAATTACAACACAAAAAAGCTTCTTCAAAACTGCATTCAATCAGTTATTGAAAAAACTCATGACATACAGTATGAAATTATTGTAGTAGACAATGCCTCGATTGACGGAAGCTCAGAAATGATTGAATCGTTTTTCCCAACGGTAAAACTTATTGCCGAAAAGAATAATTTGGGGTTTGGTCGCGCCAACAATGTAGCAGCTAAAATAGCTCAAGGCACTTATCTCTTTTTACTTAATTCTGATACATTATTGCTCAATAACGCCATAAAAATCTTGGTTGACTTCCTTAATCATCATGCAAATGCAGGCATTTGTGGTAGTCAACTTTTCAATCAAGATCTTTCTCCGGCAACCTCTTTTCAAAGATTGCCATCTTTAATCGCAGAATGGAAAGTGTGTTTTGCTCCATTTCTGTTACAAAAAAAACAACCGATCTATTCAAGTCCGACAAAAGTTGGCTTTATTTCCGGTGCCGACATAATGATTCGAAAAACGCTATTTGATGAACTCCAAGGATTCGACCCTCATTTCTTTTTATATTTTGAAGAAACAGAACTAACCTATCGTGTCAAGCAACTTAAATATTTAGTTTGGTTTGTGCCTGATGCTCACATCATTCATTTCGGAGAACAATCTGGCGAACCCAATGCACAAAAAATAGATAAATGGACCTTTGCGGAAACATGGTACAGCCGGTTTCTCTATGCACACAAAACATCAGGGTATCAAAATTCCAATTGGATTTTTCGCATTCATATGGGCAAAGGAATCCTTGCCCAATCTCTTTTTCAATTGATCGGAAACCAAGCAAAAAAAAACTATTGGAGAAAAAAGAATGATCTTATTCGTATGCAATATCGCCGCTATTTGGATTGGAGAAATGCAACATGCTAAGAATACTTTTAAAATAAAACTGCTATGATTCAAGAAACTACACAACAACCTACGGTTTC
>JAJZHJ010000242.1 GCA_021804525.1 Bacteroidota bacterium
TTACCTATTTTGGGCGCCGTTTAGCTTCATCAGGCTTGATAAGCTGCAAAAGGGATAAAAATTAGCTATAGTTTTTTGCAGTTTTCTTTGAAAAGCTTGTTATGATTCCCCGAATGTTGTTTTATTTTTTCTTTATGATAAGAATGTCACAATGCAAGCACGTTTCTTATTCTTAACCTATGATTTTCTGGAAATAAAATGATAACGATTTCGGAATTATTTGGATTTGTCATTGTAAATCAAATGTTTATTAAGTGGATATATTCTATTCTCAACTGTGTAAATTGAAAATATAATTGTGATTTTACGGCTTATTTAAAAATAATCCATATATTTGAAGCGTTATTGAGTATGTACAACTGTTTGTTGATTGAAGAACGATCCATAACATTACAAATAAACGAAAAATGCCTTATGAAGCGAACATGGCATATATTCTACACTTGTCTTGTGATGAAATGATTAGTATATGTCTTGAAGTTCTATCTGAGCTTTAAAATCAAATTTTAAAACAGATGAGAGCATTTCTCAAATTCATATTTTTGACCGCCTTTATCCTTGTCAATAATGTTCATATTGCTTTTGCTATCGAAAGTAATCATCCATTGGAAGAGGTATTTTCGTCAACATCAAGCTATGAGCTAAGCAGTGCTAGCATAACAGCAACTCTCACTGGTTCAGCTTCTGTGTGCCAAAATAGCACCAATGTAGTTGTGATATTTTCTGCTTCAGGTGGCACCTCGCCATATACGTTTACCTACAAAATCAATAATGGTGCCAACCAAATAGTGTCAACCACTTCTGGAAACAGTGCAACGGTAAGTGTGCCCACAAAAACAGCGGGAACATACATTTATACGCTTGTTAGCGTAATGGATGCGACAAATATTACTCAACCTATCTCTTCGCAAACAGCAACAATAACGGTAAATGCTATCCCTGTCATTACGGGAAAACTTACCGTCTGCATCGATCGTGACACTACACAATTAAGTGGTTCTGGAACGCCAAATGCTACTACACCTTGGGTGTCTTCCAACACGGCAGTTGCTACAATAAACAACACCGGATTGGTGAAGATACTTTCAGTAGGAACATCTACCATTACTTATAAAAACAGTAGTGGATGCTCAACTTCTGCTACTTTGACAGTGAATCCGCTACCTGTAATTAATTTCTCATTTATCGACAACCAATGCTCGAGTAATGTTGTCCAGTTTACTTCTTCTGTCTCAGGGAAAGATTCCTGCTCTTATATGTGGAACTTTGGTGATTCCATTACCTCTACTGATCCAAATCCAACCCATCAATATTCAGCTCCTGGCAATGGTACTCAATCATTTAAAGTAACTCTGACCGTAACTGATGATACTACTGATTGCACACAATCAATTCAGAAGATGATCACGTTACATCAAGCACCGGATGCAACCTTAAATTCCACGGTGGATTTTGTGCTATTCAATGGACAACCAACCTTTAGAACGTGCAGCAATTCGGATGCCGTCATTACTTTTACTAATGCATCGATAACATCTGCCACCAATGTCAATTACACGATAAGCTGGGGAGATGGTTCACCTGATTTTTTTGCAACTACATGGAGTTCTACCACGCATACTTATACTATTGGTTCATGGACATTGACATACACAATTCCTGGGCAAAATGGTTGCATAATTACTAAAAAATATACTGTGTTTGTAGGCTCCAATCCGGCGGTTTCTTTAGGAAACCCAGGCAATACCAATATCTGTGGCAATAGTACCTTAACGTTCCCCATCACAGGCACTGACAATAATCCTCCCGGAACAACCTACACCGTTACTTTCAATGATGGTTCTGCTCCTCAAGTGTTTAATAACCCTCCACCTTCGAGTGTAACTCACACTTTTACACACTCTTCATGTGGAACATATAGTTCAAATGGATATACATCGTTTCCTAACTCGTTCTCTGCTAACATTGTAGCTACAAACCCATGTGGGACTTCCGCAGTCGGAGTTGTTCCTATTTATGTTTCCACGCCCCCTGTTGCCGATTTCCAAGCGTCTAAATCAACGACTTGTACCAATACGCCTATTTCATTCACCAACATGACTTCGGGGGCTTCTCAAACAAGCGCTGATGGATGCCTTGCCAATCCAAAAATTGTATGGAGCATTACTCCTTCAACGGGCGTGACTCTGAGTAGTGGTGTGTTGGGGAGCGATTTTGGTTCGTCGAATCCGAACCTCTGGACGTCAGGGTCGTCGAGCATTATGCCGCAATTTTCAATTCCGGGTACCTATATCGTGACGATGGAAACGGGAAACAATTGCGGATTAGATTCCATACAGGATACAATCTGTGTTGAACCTCCATTGAATCTTAAATTTTCCGTTGATCAAAATGTGGGATGTGCTCCTTTAAATGTGACAACCACCAATACTACCGATGTGTCGAAATCCTGTGACACAATCAGCTACCACTGGGCTGTTGGCTACCAAGCTGGAAATTGTGGCACATCGTCTGCTTACGTTTTCACCAATGGCACCAATGCTTCATCTGTAAGTCCCTCTTTTCAATTTATCAATCCCGGATCATACATTGTTACGTTGTCAACAACTACAGCTTGCGGAAATCAATCGGTTTCCGATACCATAACGGTAAAAAAGCCGCCTGTAGTTATTCTCAATCCTCTTGCTGATTATTGTGGTGCCGCCACTGTATATCCGACAGCAATCATCAGTACATGTACTCCTGACACAAGTTCTTTGAGTTATGCGTGGAGTTTTCCGGGCGGAGTACCTTCCTCAGCCACAAAAGTAGTTCCGGGTGCCATTCTCTATAACACACCTGGCATATACCCAATATCTCTCACCGTGACGAATGAATGCGGCATCTCTTCAACTGCAAGAGATACTTTTGTAGTGAAGCGAGTTCCCATAATTACCAATACTTCGTTAACCCAAACCATTTGTTCAGGAATTCCCTCCATTCCTGTCCCGTTAACGGCGGATGCAAGCGGAACTGTTTTTATCTGGACAGCTTCAGCAACATCAGGCATTTCAGGATACATCTCTTATGGAACATCAGACACAATACCGGCTCAAATCATTCGTAATACCGGCTCAAGCTTGGGCATGGTTACATATCTCATTACGCCTTGGTTAAATGGATGTTCCGGTACAGCCATCAAATACATTATAACTATTAACCCTGCACCTTATATTACAAAACAGCCAATTTCAAGTGCTGTATGTCAAGGTGGTGCAGCAACAACCTTATCTGTTTCTTATGCCAATGGCACTGGGACACCTACGTATCAATGGTATCAAAGTAGCGTGAACGACTCCACGGTGGGAACCGCGATTAAGGGGGAAACAAACAGCAGCTACACGCCACCAACAACAGTGCTTGGCACCACCTATTATTATTGTATCATTTCCCTGCAAACAGGCGGATGCTCCAGTATGATTTCCAACATGGCTTCAGTAACTGTTAATCCTATTCCAACTATCAGTACGCAACCTTTACAGGAACAAACAATTTGCGTCGGAGGAACAATTGCTGCACCTTTGAGTGTAATCTATGCAGGAGGTGCCGGCACGGCGTCTTATCAATGGTATCAAAATACACAAGACTCTACGAATATGGGTGGTGCTCCAATTCTTGGCGCAACAAGTTCAACTTATACGCCACCTGCATTCACATCACCCGGAGTATATTATTACTATGCAACCATAATTCTTTCGGGGAATGGATGTGGAGCACTTACAAGCGAAGTTGCCAAAGTCAGGGTCGTATCTGATCCAGTTGTCACATCACAACCGCTTTCTAATCAAACTGTATGCCAAACTGCAGTGCCAGTTGATTTGAGCGTAACTGCCAGCGGAGGAGTTGGTAACTTTGCTTATCAATGGTATAAGACCTTCATCAACAGCAATACGTCAGGGACGATAATCGCAGGCGCTACTAATGAG
>JAJZHJ010000243.1 GCA_021804525.1 Bacteroidota bacterium
AGTCAATGCTACCTATTACAAATTAAATTTTAGGTTTTGGTAATTTCACAGGTCAATAATGGAGGCGGATAACCACCATTTCCGATTGAGTACCAATGCGGTATTGAGGCCCCCAAATACCTAATCCTGAAGAAACATAGTAATGTGTATTGCCTTTTTTGCCATAGCCGTATTGGATTTCAAACATGTTTTTGACAAAAAGATTGCCCGGGAAAAATTGTCCTTCGTGCGTATGGCCTGAAATTTGAAGGTCGATGCTATTTTGTTGTGCCTCCTCCAGATGAAAAGGTTGATGATCTAATAAGATTTTTGGTAAGTCTGGATTGAGATTCTTTACCAAATCGGCGAGCGATTTACGCTGGTCGTTGCTACGATCATCGCGTCCTATGAGGTAGAATGAATTATCGATCAGGTGCGTAGAATCGATCAATATATGAATACCCGATCGGCTTAAATATTCGGCTGTTGCCCCTTTTGTTTCGGCATAATGCTCATGGTTGCCATTGATGGCAAATACGCCCAATGGGGCTTTTATTTGTTGAAATTCTTCCTGCATGTTTTGACGGATAATCGGCTTTATGGAGCGGTCGGAAACGTCGCCTGCCATGAGCACGATGTCGGGTTTTTCTTCATTGATCATGGCCACATATCGCTGTAGGTTCTTTTTGTTGATCGAAAAACCAAGATGTATGTCGCTTACAGCTAAAATTTTCAACTCTTTATTTTGTTGTGGTTTGTCGGTTTGCAGATCGAGTTTCACCGTTTTAGGATGTTTAAAACGATAATTACCAATAAACATGGCGATTGCAATAGCAACACAGCTGATCATCATCCACCAATATCGATAGTTGTGCAAACCTGCCGGTGCAAAGTGCAACATATCATTGGCTAACCTGACAGCATCAGCTATCAAAAATGAGAAAAACAGATAAATCATCACTATCAAATAGGTATTACCCATAAATGAGATAATGGATGCTATCTTGAGAGGCATCTTATATCCAAACAATAATGCTCCGATAAAGAATAAAAAGAACACGATGTTTCCACTAGCATAGAGTAGACGCAAAAAACCTTCATCAGGCAAAACCTGGCAACCTCGCCATGTGATATATAGGATGATAGACAATAATATTATTGGGAAAAAGGCAAAAAATCGGTGTTTCATACGATAATAATTTTTTTGTTTAAGGACGTATGGAACTCGCATAAAAACATTATCATACTCTTGAATGTAAATAATTTACATGCTCGTTTCATATTGCATCGAATTGTTAAATAGAAAGCAGATTACTCTCTGTTGCAAAGATAGTCATCTTTTAGATGCTATTTTGCAATACAACGCTGTTTCAAAAAAAGGAGCAAGCGCTACTTAATAACAACCATGGCATTCTTGTCCACGGAAGAACCGGTAGATAATCATCAGTTCATGAGATCCTATGGAACTTCGACTTATTCCGCCGACAGAATAGTCGTAACTATATGACAAAAAGAGGGATTTGCTCAAATTCACACCGGCAATGAATCCCATTTCGCTGGAAGTACGATAAAAAACACCTAATTGAAACAAATCCGATAGATCGTCAGCTTTAAAGTAAGAAGTAAAGTTTAGCTCAAGTTGGCGTTGATTTTGCACTTGGATACCGCATCCACCTACCCCGAAATCAAGCGGCTGCTCCGTATAATCTCGATATATGACATAGAGGTAATTAATGTTCGTTTGAAGATCTCTTTTTGGAAAAAACAGAGAAAAGATATTTTGACTGGATGCTCCGATTCGCAACGATTTGCTGGCCAACTCTGTCCCCAAATCGGCATTATAATGATTGACTCTCACTAATTTCTGATAGATAAAAGGATCGCTTTGCGTGTCAACATGCACTTTGGAAGGATCGTAGGATAAGCTTTCGAAACTGGCAGCAATACCCAAATGCAGTCGCCAATCGTCATTGATAATGACTGCATAGGCGTAAGAAAGAGCAATATAAGAAGTTGTAGTGTACCCAATATTATCGGAGAAGGCTTTCATTCCAAATTGAGTGTGCATGGGATCAAGATAAAGAAGACCTGAGGCAAAAAAGGTAGTTGGCGCACCCGGGAAGTGTATCCATTGTTTTCGGGCAGCCATGCTTATCACGCCTGCATAGCTGTTATTCATGGACGCAGGGTTAATGTAATACGTATTGTCCCAATAATCGTTGATATGGATACTCGTTTGAGCTTGTCCCGAAATCCATACTATGTAGAAGAGAAAAAAGATGATATGCTTTTTCATCTAATTGTGTATTACCGGAGAACAGTCACATAGCCGACTTTTGTCTTTGATCCCGTGGGGGACATATAATATAACACATAGAAATAGGTATCGTTTGGCACCATTTCGCCATGATACGTCCCATCCCAGCCATCGGTTCCATCGTACAGAAGCAATCCGTTACGATTGTACACTTTAATATGCCACCCTTTCATGAAAATGTCATTGATGCCATCACCATTGGGAGTAAACGTATTGACTTGGTTGTCATTCACAATCCAAATACGCTTCGTGGCAGTTTCCACACAACCATAGGGGCTGATCACATGTAACAAAATATCATAATACCCTTCTTTAGTGATGGTGTAGGTATGGACAACATCGTCCCCTTGCGCTGTCTGCCCATCTCCAAAATCCCAAAAGTATTTAGAGAAAGGAACCGACTCGCTCCAAACATGTATGTTGGGATTCTCGGTGGTTACCTCCATGCGATCGGTCTGAATGGTATAATGAAACAGCCCAAAATAGGAAGCAGTAAGTTGGAGAGTATTGGTACAACCTGCCAACGAGGTTCCGATAACGCTATAATCGCCTGCTTTTTTAATGACAAGACTGTCACCGGTTGATCCGTTACTCCAGAGGTATGAGTTTGCTCCCGATACATGGATTGTCACAGAATCTCCTTCACATAGCTTGGGTTCTTTATCAACAGATAAAACAGGTAACGATTCGACGGCGATTGTATTTTTGTAAATGCTACTACACGATGGGCTGGTTATGGTTAGTTGTACTGCATAGTTTCCCGGGTTAGCAAAGCGATGCTGAGGTTTTTTCTCCGTTGATGTTGTGCCATCGCCAAAATTCCACAAGTAGGTAAATGTGCCATTTATTTCATTAACTACCATTGCATTAAATTGAAAAAGATGTGTATTACAATCCATCAATTGATCCGCTATTCCAGTTTCAGGAATGGAAACCTGAAAAGAATAACTTGTTGTACAACCCAGCGTATCCATCACTTGTAGGGTGACCATTCCACTCTGAGCGGTTGTCATAGTCTGATTATTGACTCCACTTACACTTCCGCTCGACCATGTTAGTTGATAGGGAGGTACTCCACCTGACACATTTGCAGTACAAATAGCAGTTACTTGCTTGGTAGCGCAATTGAAATCATTGGCAACGGACACGTCAACAGCGAGAGGAGACGGACGTTTTACTTCATATATAAACGTTGCTGAACAACTTAATGAGTCAGTTATGGACACGGTATAGCTGCCAGCCTGTATATGGGTTATATCTTTTGTCGTGGCCCCATCCGACCATAAATAGCGGTATGGAGGGGTGCCACCCGTCACTACTAAACTAATTGCGCCGCTATTCGGATCATTGCAGGCAACAGCATCTTGTATTGAAGCTGATACCTCTAAAGCAGGTGGCTCAACAATCACAAACGTGCGGGTGATATCGCATGGAGAACCATCGCTGATGGTTGCGGTGTAGGTTCCCGGCCCTAAATTATTACGGTTTGTTCCCGATGTAGCACCATCGCTCCAGATAACCGAAATAGGGGTTCCACTAACATTAAGATGAATACTCCCATTTTGTGCTCCATGACAAGTTACATTGGTAATTGTCGGATTAATCATAAAAACAGGTGGTTCCTGCAGATGGATTGAGACTGTTTTAGATCGGAA
>JAJZHJ010000004.1 GCA_021804525.1 Bacteroidota bacterium
TTTGACATCCAAGCTTTTGCAATATTTAATACATTCATTTACAAACGAATAGAATAGCCAATCATTTATAACATCAAATCAAAACCTTATGATATACAGTCCTAACAGGTTTTTGAAACCTGTTAGAACTTAGGCAATAACTTGCAAGTTGGAGAAACATCTAAAAGAAACCAAATAGCAGTTTGTAGCATAGTTTGTTCTTAATCTTGAGTTTTGCATTAGATTTTCATCGTTCTTTTGTGGTTGAAATAAGTTACAAATTGTTTTATCCTCAAACACGACACAAATGAAAATCGCATGGATTCTATTCTCAATTGCTTTATCGGCATTGTCTTACAATGTAAATGCACAAAACACGTTTAAAGCCATTCTAAAAGATGATGCTACAGAAGAACCTATTATTGGAGCGGCTGCTACCATTGATTCGTTGAAAATCGGGGCTGTGACCGACACAACCGGATTGGTAATTCTTACCCATATTCCAAACGGCAACTTTCAACTTAAATTCAAATCGATGGGTTACTCAACAAAAACCCAAACATTGCACTTCCCGTTAGCGACACGCAATAAGGTTTTTGATATTGATCTGGAACCTTCTACAAATGAAATGAATGAAGTGGTCGTTTCGATCACGCGCAGCAACCGAAGCATCGAAGACATTCCTATTAAAGTAGATGTCGTTGCTGCAGATGATATGGGAGAAAAAGGAATGATGCAACCATCCAACATTGGTCTGCTGTTTAATGAAACGACAGGCGTTATGGCACAACAAACTTCAGCCGTAACCGGAGCAACATCACTTCGCATGCAAGGTTTGGATGGTCGATATACTACAATACTAAATGACGGCATGCCGCTTTACGATGGTTTCTCGGGAGGATTAAGCATCGTACAAATACCACCGATGAATTTACAGCAAGTTGAATTTATCAAGGGAAGTGCATCTACTCTTTATGGTGGCGGAGCTATCGGTGGCGTAGTCGATCTGATAACAAAAAAGCCTCAAACACAACGGAAACTCTCTTTTCTCCTCAATGGCACTTCTGGGAAAGGATTTGACGGCAGCGAATATTATGCACAACGATGGAACAAAATAGGCGTTACCCTATTTTCGACGTACGACCATTCTTCTGCCTATGATCCCTTCCATACCGGCTTATCAGCGATTCCACAAAACGGAAGAGTCACGATCAATCCAAAATTATTTCTGTATCTCAACAAAAATACGACTGCTTGGGTTGGCATTAATACATCATTTGAAAAACGCTTGGGTGGCGATATGAACGTTATTGCAGGAAATGCAGATAGTACACACCAATATTTTCAACAGAACAATTCAACCCGTCTATCGACTCAATTTTCTTTGAATCATCATTTCAGCGACAAAAGTCAATTGAATGTAAAAAACAGCGTCAGCTTCTTTGGCAACAATCTTCAACAACCGGCTTTCAATTCAACCGGACGGGAAGTTGCTTCATTCAGTGAAGTCAATTATCAATATTCAACGCCTGTATCCGAATGGGTTGCCGGCGCCAATCTTTGGACAGATCATTATCAAACGATCCATTCTACACAACCCGACTATCGACTTGCAACAGTTAGCGCTTTTGTACAAAACACATTAACGCCATGTCCCTGGTTTACGCTTGAGAGTGGACTGCGTTTAGATGAAAGTAATGTATCGATAAATACGCAGAAAAACGAATTTTTTGTTCTCCCCGAAGTCCATGCTTTATTCAAGATAAATACACATTGGAACACACGTCTGGGCGGAGGATTTGGATATAAAATGCCATCGCCATTTGGTTTCGAAAACGATCAATATAATTATGCAACGCTTCCTCCGTTAAATATTGCCCAAACATTAGCAGAACGCAGTTATGGCGGCAATTGGGATTTTATCTATCAAACCAATGGAGATGGAATTACATTCAGTCTTGACGAAATGCTTTTTGCAACCCACGTGAACCATCCTCTTATTGAGCAAAATAACAATTCATTGATCAATGCCAACGGATATATCCTGTCGCAAGGTAGCGCAACCAATGCAACGGTGGTTATCGGTGATCTCAACCTGTATGCAGGATATACTTATACATTAGCCCAACAACATTTTAACAATCAAGTCAACTGGCAACCACTCACTCCAAAGAATTTGCTTTATTTGGATTTTGCTTACGAGGACGAAGGAAACTTTCGTGTTGGCATAGAAGCTGATTATACCAGCAATCAACAGCTTATGGATGGGACGATGGGGAAACAAACATTTATCACCAGTCTCCTTGCCGAAAAAATGTGGAAACACTTTAATATATTTATGAACATAGAAAATATGACAAATGTACGGCAAACAAATCTGTACACAGGATCAATTACCCATCCGGTCTTTCAAGATGTTTACGCTCCGTTAGAAGGACGGATGTTCAATATTGGCATTCAGATTCATGTGTAAATTGACCTTGTCTAAGGCAAAACATAAAGAGTTCTTGATTATGTGACATAAAACCTTTAGTTTTGCCTTAGATTTTCTTTGTTCTTTTGTAAAACAAACTATTGTATCGCTAAGCACGGAACCATGAA
This sequence comes from Bacteroidota bacterium, assembly GCA_021804525.1. GTDB lineage: Bacteria > Bacteroidota > Bacteroidia > Bacteroidales > Paludibacteraceae > Microbacter. The sequence goes on from JAJZHJ010000004.1 coordinate 2,581, forward strand.
ACTATTAATTGTCGAAGATGAAGTGGATCTCCTGATTGCCATCAGCAATTACCTCACGAAAGAGAATTATCTCTGTGAGCTTGCCGACAGTTATCATAAAGCGGAAGAAAAAATAGTTCTGTACGAGTACGATGTTATTCTTCTCGATATAACATTAGGAGACGGAAACGGCCTTGACCTGCTCAAATCCATCAAGAAGCACAATGTACAAGCCGGCATCATTATCCTTTCTGCAAAAAATTCGTTGGATGATAAAATCAGCGGATTAGATTTAGGTGCTGACGATTATATGACCAAACCCTTTCAACTCACGGAATTGAACTCGCGCATCAAAGCGCTTCTGAGACGGCGAAAGTTCGACGGAAGCCATTTAGTCGCGTTTAATGAGATCACGTTGGACACCGACAGCAAGTCAGTCATCGTCAATAAGCAACGTATCACTCTTACCCGCAAAGAGTACGAGCTTTTGCTCTATTTTATGATCAATAAAAACCGCGTGTTGACCAAAGAAGCCATTGCCGAGCATCTCTGGGAAGACAACGTCGATTTATCCGACAATTTTGACTTTATCTACACCCACATGAACAATCTGCGTAAGAAAATAAAACGATGTGGAGGTAACGACTATATAAAAACGCTTTACGGAATGGGTTATCAATTTACCGACCAATGAAGTTTCTGACCAAAATCAACCGAAACTTTTTTATGTTGTTTGCCGCTATGCTATTAGTGATTTGCATAGCAGGATACTTCATTCTCCAAGCCATGTTTTTAGAAAGTGCAAGAGAAAGTTTAGCACGCAAATCCACTCTCATTCAACATCAAATAGAACAAACCGGTAAACTACCTCAGTTCGATCCATTATCGCAGGTAACTGTGATTCCGAAACCTGCGGGCAGATTAAAGCCATCCATTAAGGAGGTCGAGTTGTTCAATTCGCATGAAGATGAGTTGGAACCCTACGCAGAATACACCAAAAAAGTATTTATCAACGGTACTTATTACAACATACAATTGCGCGAGGAAACTATTGAGAAAGATGATCTTATTTTCTCTTTGGGCGTCGCGCTTTTCTTGTTATTGGTTGCCACCTTTTCCATTTCATTTTTCGTCAACAGAAGAATGAATAAAACCATTTGGAAAGGATTTGAAGAAAACCTCCATGCGATAGAGCAATTCAACTTCCGCAACAACGCTCCGCTTCATCTTGAATCGACACACATTGATGAGTTTGACCGGTTGAACACCATCGTATACGGATTGACAAACAAGTTGAAAGAAGATTATCGCTCCTTGAAAGAGTTTACCGAAAACGCATCGCATGAATTGCAAACCCCATTGGCCATTGTGCTCCTAAACTTAGAAGAGCTGTTGCAACAACCACTCAATGAAGATGCGTTTAAGAAAACCATCACATCCATCAATGCCCTGAAACGACTTTCGCACCTTAATCAAAGCCTTTTACTTTTGGCAAAAATAGAAAACAACCAATTCTCAGCCGAAGAAAACATTGACATAAACGAAGTGCTTCAACGTAAATTGATTGAATTTGAACCACTTCTCCACGCAAAGAAAATCACCGTGGAATGGACCGAAAAAGCAATCTGTTTTTGGAAAATAAATCACTATCTTGCGGAAATTTTGATCAATAACCTGCTGTCGAATGCAGTGAATCACAATATTCCCCATGGAAATATCACGATCAGCACAAAGAACGGCGAATTTCTAATTTGCAATACAGGAAATAAAAGTCAATTTAGTGATGAAATCATCTTCAATCGCTTTGTAAAAGGCGATTCAAAGTCGCATGGGTTGGGGTTGGCCATTGTCAAACAAATATGCGAAACGCACCATGCTTCTATTCATTACGAACAAAAAGAACGCCATTGTTTCAGACTAACTTTACCAAAATATCAATGAATTATGGACTCCATCTCTAAGCGGACAAGCACAACCAAAACTGCAAAACACACCAAAAACCACTATTTCCCGCTATTACAAACTGCTCAAACCCTCCTACTCGTTCTATTCTTCCTTGCTGCAGGACAAATCGCCTTTGCAGCAGCACCAAAAACCTTAGTTTACTATTTACAAGCAGCCAAAACAAACAGTCCGTTGATTCATCGAGCCATTAACGACAATAAAGTGGTGGATTTAGACCTTCGTCAAGTGAAAAGTATCCTCATGCAACCACAAATCAGCCTTGACGCAGCCGTTTTGTTAGCTCCGATCATTTCGCATGACAATGGCACCAACCAGTTTCAGCTTGCCTCGAACAATGCAACCCATTATAACGGCTACGATCTGGCAGTTACCAACGGAGGACAATACCAAGCCATGCTGTCGTTGCAACAACCGCTTTTCACAAAACCTTCTTATCATGCTTACGAACAAAAAGCTTCCATCAATCGTGAAATCAACGACAATTCGATTCGTTTGACAAAACATGAAATAGACCAACTTGTCAGCCATCAATACCTCCTTTGCGTGAATAGCGCCTTGCAATTGCATACGAGCGCTCAACTGATGCAGGATATCGCAAGCCAGCTCCGTATCATGAAACCTTTGGTAGCCAACGCCATTTATAAACAAACCGATGAGATGCTTTTACAGATAGAATATCAAAACTATCGGGATATGGTTGCCACTCAACATGCCAACTATGTTACAAACCTGTATGATTTGAATGCGTTATGTGGAATTCACGATACCACCGTTGTTGAATTGGAACCAACCCATTTGCAACTGAATGATTTGCCTGTAACCCAATCCGTTTTCACAAAATCATACACACTCGACAGCACGGCATTGACCGCCGACCTGAAAATAAACAATCTGAAATATTTGCCACAAGTCAATCTCTTTGCCAATGGCGGACTAAACGCTTCCTACCTCCCCACACTCAACCGTTTTGGCATCAGTGCAGGTATTTCTTTCAGCTGGATGCTTTACGACGGGCATCAACGAAAGATACAGCAGGAAAGAACACGCTTCGGCCTGCAAAACATTTCCTTCGACAAGCAAAACTTCATGACGCAGCAGGAAATGAACAAAGATAAAATCATTCGGCAGATTAATGCACTTGACGTACAGTTGCAAAACCTGCAAGATCAACTGAAAATGTATGCAAAACTGGTGTCGGCCTACGAATTGCAACTGTCTCACGGCAACATTTCCGTGATGGACTACAAAAATCTTTTGAAAGATGTTGCTGCAAAACAACAAGAGGCTACACTGGCACGTATTGAAAAAGAATCACTGATCAGTTCCTTTAATTATTGGAATTATTGATCTCTCCAAATCCAATTATTGACTTAAAAAGAAACCAACAAGAAACCAATCATAGCTTTATTGACGATGAAAAATCATTTTGCCGCACTCTTCATGATGCTTGCTTGCGTAAGCATTGGCGCTTGTTCCGGAAGCAAGCAATCGGATACTCAAAACGATGTCCCTCCCAAAGTTTCTGTTCAAATTGTCTATCCTGCTCAAGGAAACATTGCCAGTTACGTCACTGTCAATGGGAAAACTATTTACTTGAAGAAAAATGTTATCACGGCACCTTTCTCGGGTTATGTCACAGCGGTTGCCATTCATTTAGGCGACAGGGTGCAAAGGAATGAACCCCTGTTTACACTGGAAACAAAAGAGGCACAGGCGCTCGCATCGTCACCAGGGATGACAGGAAACGGTGGAAAAGTTAAAGTACTTTCTCCACTCACCGGTTTTATCAGCGATCTTCCCATTGCAGCTGCGGGAGCTTATGTCATCGAAGGTACAACGCTTGGTAGCGTGGCTGAAAACAAACAAGCAACCATTCAGGTGAACGTTCCCTTTGAATATCACGCGTTGCTAAAACAAAACGAGACATGTTTGGTGAAACTACCCGATGCAACATCGATAAAAGGGGCCATCATACGAATTCTCCCAACGGTAGATCCCCTTTCGCAGACACAAACCGTCTTCATTCAACCGCTGACCAATCGTTCGCTTCCCGAAAACCTGAATGTCACCGTGCAATTTATCAATACACAACATATCCACACACTGTTGCTGCCTAAAACAGCCATTTTGACAAATGAAACACAAGATCACTTTTGGGTGATGAAAGTAGTTCACGACACACTGGCCATTGAAGTTCCGATAGTAAAAGGAATAGAAAACGATAGCGTCATCGAAATTCTCAATTCCACACTTCTACCTTCCGATCCGGTAATCAACATTGGTGCTTATGGATTAGCAGACAGCACGGCGGTCAAAATCATTCATTAAGATGGAAAAGCTCTATGTTCGTTTCAAAAGCCCGATAGCAGTTATCCTGCTATTGATTCTGATCGGAGGCGCTTACTCGTATACATCGATGAAGACCTCCCTGTTCCCTAATGTTACCTTCCCTAAAATCAAGATTATTGCCGACAATGGGGAACAACCCGTCGATAAGATGATGGTGACCGTCACCAAACCACTCGAAAATGCTATCAAACAAGTCGAAAATCTGAAGCTTATCCAAAGCACTACCAGCATGGGAAGCTGTGAGATATCCGCTTTCATGGAATGGGGATCAAATATCTACTACGACCAGCAACAAGTCGAGTCGCGTATAGCTCAAATCAAGAGTTCGTTGCCTGCCGGTGTCAAAATCACCGTAGAGAAGATGAATCCTTCAATACTCCCTGTAATGGGTTACTCGTTGCAATCGAACAATAAGAATCCCATTGAATTGAAAATGATTGCAGAGTACACCGTCAAGCCTTTTCTTTCCCGTATAGAAGGTGTATCGGCGGTAGATGTCATCGGCGGTAAAACCAAAGAATACCGCATCGTATTAGATCAACAAAAGCTTGCCCTTTTGAAAATGAGTCCGCAGGATATTGCCAATGCCCTGCAACAAACCGATTTTATTGAGTCCAACGGTTACACGATAGATTACAAACGCCTTTATCTGACGGTAACCGATGCTACAATAAAGACCATTGATCAGTTAGAAAACCTCACACTGTTCAATAATACGGGACGTCAGATTAAAGTGGCCGATATCGGGCATGTCGAAGTGGCCGCACAAACCGAATATGTCAAAATAAAAGCCGATGGAAAGGATGTGCCTTTAGTTGCCGTCCTGAAACAGCCCAATAGCAACCTAATCGACGTTGCAACACAGGTAAAGACACAAGTCGATGCCTTGAATAAGATTCTACCAAAAGGAGTTACGTTAGTGCCCTACTATAATCAGGCTGAGTTTGTACAAAGCAGCATCCGAAGCATTATCGATGTGCTTTGGATAGGGTTACTATTGGCTATCGTCATTGCTCTTATTTTCTTACGTTCAGCCAAAGCCAGCAGCGTAATGCTAATAACCATCCCCATTACTCTCTCATTGACCTTCATTGTATTGCGCGCTATGGGTTTCGATTTCAATATCATGACTATTGGAGCCATTGCAGCAGCCATCGGCTTGATTATTGACGATGCCATTATTGTGGTGGAGCAAATTCACCGAACGCATGAACAATTCCCGGAGCGAAAGACAAAAGATTTGATCGGAAAATCCATTCAATATCTTTTCCCTGCCATGGTGAGTTCTTCGCTGAGCACCATCGTTATCCTTATTCCCTTTGAACTGATGACAGGTGTTGCCGGAGCCTATTTTACCATCTTGACCGAGACAATGATTGTCACGTTGCTTTGTTCGTTTTTCGTCACATGGATTGGATTGCCTGTTATATATCTACTACTCTCGAAGGATAAAGAAAAATCAAAAGAAGTCATTCATTATCAGGTAAAAAGTTATCGTTGGATGTCATTTTTTGTAGGAAAACCTTATTTAAGTTTTGGAATCATTGCCATATTGATTGCTGCCATTATGTTCAGTATGCCAAAACTAAAGACAGGCTTTCTGCCTGATATGGACGAAGGCTCCATTGTGCTCGATTACAACACTCCTTCCGGCACATCGTTGGAAGAAACCAACCGAATGCTCAATGAAGTGGATAAGATTTTAGAAAAAACACCCGAAGTCAAGGCCTATTCGCGCCGTACCGGTACCCAAATGGGATTTTTTATTACCGAACCAAATCGCGGGGACTATTTGATTCAACTCCATAACCATCGCTCAAAAACAACTGTTGAAGTGTCGGACGAAATACGAAAACAAATTGAGCATACCATTCCTGCCTTAACAGTTGACTTTGGGCAAGTGATAACGGATATGCTTGGCGATTTGATGGCAAGCGCTCAACCTATTCAGATCAAAATATTTGGAAACGACCATGCCAAACTGATGGCACTCTCAAGGCAGGTGGCCGACAGCGTAAGCACGGTGGCAGGCACAGCCGACGTTTTTGACGGAATAACGGTGGCAGGCCCCATGCTGAATATCATTCCAAACGAAGCAAAATTAGAACAATATGGCCTCACAGCTGCCGAATTACATGCTCAAATCCAAACATACATCGGAGGAACCGTGATTGGCTCTATTCCAGAAAAGGAACAACTCACAAACATTCGTATGATCTTCCCGCTAAACAATCAAACACCGATTGATCAAATGAGACAGGTCAAGATATGTACTCCTGCAGGCGTTTATTTGCCTCTGAGTACCTTTGCTGACTTTTCCATTCAGAGTGGAGTCACCGAGATTAATCGCGAAAACTTACAAACGATGGGTGTTGTCACCGCGCGACTGAATGGTAAAGATTTGGGAAGCGTGATGAAGGGCATTCAACATAAAGTAGGTCAAATCAGTTTGCCCTCATCCTATCAAATCGTGTACGGAGGTTCTTACGAGCAACAACAAAAATCTTTTGCCGAGCTTCTGAAGATTCTTATTCTTGGAGGATTGTTGGTTTTCACCGTGGTACTCTTTATGTTCAAAAGTTTGAAGCTATCGCTCACCGTATTGTTTATCAGTATTTTGGGAATTTCGGGTAGCGTGGTTGCATTGCTGCTTACCAACACACCATTAAACGTCGGAAGTTACACCGGCCTAATTATGATTATCGGTATTATCGGCGAAAACTCCATTTTTACCATTCAGCAATTCCTGTCGGAGCTAAAACACACCAATACAAGCAATGCCTTGGTTAAAGCTTTGTCTGTGCGGTTACGACCCAACCTGATGACGGCCTTAGGAGCCATTGCAGCACTATTCCCGTTGGCATTGGGTATCGGCACCGGCGCACAAATGCATCAGCCCTTAGCCATTGCGGTTATCGGAGGATTTGTCATTGCACTACCGCTCTTATTGATCGTGTTACCAAGTATTTTGAAGATTATCATCAAAAAGAATCCAGAGGCGATGCCTACACAAGCAGAAGAAGCCGAAGATTAAAAGAATCAATAAAACGCAAACAAGCGCATACAACACATAGCTTGTTCTTCTCCCACCGATTTCACTAACGACATGGGGTTTTCATCAACGCAAAACTTCCGTGTAATCAGTGAAATCAGTGGGATTTTTATTTGTTGGAATAGGAGAGTAATTATTCGTCGGAGAAATTGACTAACATGCGGCGATAAACATTAAATATGGTGGCTTTGGAGACAAACCCGACATATTTGCCGTTGTCAACAACCGGAAGATTCCAAGCACTTGTTTTCTCAAATGTTTTCATCACTGCATCCATCGAATCCTCAACAGAAAGTAAAGCCGGAGGCGAAATCATCAGTTCACGTATGCGGAAACGTTGGTATAAATCGGCGCGAAACATGATGTTACGAACCTCATCCAGTGTTATGATACCCAAAAGACGCTCGTCGAGATCAACAACCGGGAATATATTTCGACTTGATTTAGAAATTACGTTTACTAAATCGCCCAGCATATCATCTGGATGCACGATATCGAGATCTGTCTCGATGACATGCTGCATTTTCATGAAACCCAATACGGCGCGATCCTTGTTGTGTGTCATCAATTCGCCCGTTTTAGCCAAACGCATGGCATAAATGCTGTGCGTTTCAAAAACGTTCATTGTCAGATAGGCCACTGTCGATGTAATCATCAACGTCATAAAAAGCTCATAGCCTCCGGTAACTTCAGCAATTAAAAAGATAGCTGTCAACGGGGCATACATAACACCCGACATGACTCCTGCCATTCCGGCAAAGGCAAAATTCTTCAACGGGAGATCAAAGCCAAGAAAGAAATTCATGGCAAAGGCCAATACATAACCGGTGAGTCCTCCCACAAATAAACTAGGAGCAAAAAGACCGCCTACACCGCCGCCGCCATTGGTGGCAGCCGTTGCAATAACTTTAAACAAGACGATACAGGTAAGATAAATGATCACCGCAAAGCCATCGGCACGAAAATGATAGAAAAGACTTCGATTAAACAACGTATCAGGAGTGCTACCTGATAGTAAAGCACTGATGGTAGAGTAACCTTCCCCATAAAGAGGTGGAAAAAGGAAGATCAACGCACTTAAAATGACACCACCCACGAGCAATTTCTTCCGTGTAAGTTTCAATTTGCCAAACAGCGCCTCCATTCGGTTGGTCATTCTGGTAAAATAGAGAGACACAAAACCACAAACAATTCCCAAAACGATTAAAAAGGGAATACGCGCAACCGTAAAGGGGGCAAAATGAGAAAACTGAAACATAAACTGATCGCCCATAAGCATATAAGTCAATGCAGCAGCCGTTACCGAAGAAATGAGTAACGGAATGACAGATGCCATTGTCATGTCGAGCATCAAGACTTCAAGTGTAAACAATACACCGGTGATAGGAGCTCTGAAAATGCCGCTGATGGCACCTGCCGCACCGCAACCTACCATCAACATCAGTGTTTTTTGACTCATCTTGAAATATTTACCCAGATTAGAGCCAATGGCCGAACCTGTAAGAACGACAGGCGCTTCCGCTCCAACCGATCCACCAAACCCAATCGTAATAGCGCCGCCCACTAACGAGCTCCAGGTGTTATGCAATTTGATAATGGCCTTTCGTTGCGAAATAGCATACAAAATACGGGTCACACCATGACTAATATCGTCACGCACAACCCGCCGAACGAACCAGCCAGCCAAAGCAACACCTACAATAGGTAAAACGAGATACCAATAATTGGCTTTATCGAGCGAAAAATGCTCGGTAAGCAAAGTTTCAATGAGATGAATCGATGCTTTAAGCACAAAGGCAGCAAGACCAGCAAGAAGACCAACGACAAAACTCAGTATCAACACAAAATGGCGTTCCTTTATATGTTCTTCTCGCCAATGGATCAGCTGCAAATGCTGCTTTGTTCCTATAATAGCTTTAGGAAATTTAAAAGAGAAAAGGACGGGGAAGGAAGCACTTTTCATACGCGTATTTTATTTTCTAACATCAAGGATGTATGGAACTCGTCCCACAAGACGGGACTCGTTTCGTACAAATTTATTTTATTCTTTACTCAACTTTCGCAAGTTCATAACCAGGGGCTTCCGCCCCTAACCCTGATTTCCTTTTTTTTCTTGATAAAAAAGGGAAACAAAAACATCAAGACTCCTTCCGCCTCACTCGAAAAATTAGCGGGACGAAGGTTCAAATCGTTCAACTTCAAACAGGGACGGTTTTTAATCGCCTTCTTTCCTGTTTTTCGGCTCACCGGACGAGGTCAATCCTTATCAAAGAGCATCTGCAATAACACCGTTCATTTTTACTTCAAGTAAAAATGAATAAACATAATGTGTCAACAAATTCTTTTCATCAAGATTAAAGTTATAAGAAGTTGAATTCTTTACACTATGGACGTACGGAACTAACTCCCTTTGGTCGTTGATCGCAGGTTCTCAGGCTAACTATTCTCACACGCTGTATGTACGAAATTTGCATGCCCACCTCACCATGCAAACAGAGGATTAAACTTCATTTTTCTTTAGCAAAACGTTTTGGTAAGGATAAGGTATCTCAATTCCTTCCTGATCGAAACGTTCTTTAATTGCTTTCAACAGGTCACACTTCATCACAAAAGCGTTACCATTGTTACTTGCCCATGCCCAAGCACGTAACGTGATGGAAGAATCGCCGAGAGCCATTACACGCACAATAACCTGGGGTTTTTCTTGCGCTATTTCCTCCTCACTCCGACGGTCGATGAGAAAAGGATGTTTCATCGCTTCTTCCTGCATGCAAACCATCGCTCTGTCAATGTTGACATTGTAGCCGATACCCACTTCGACGAATGCGCACACCGCTTGATCGACAAAGGTAGCATTCACAATAGTGGCCGAGTTGATGGTTGAGTTTGGTATAATGATACTTTTGTTTTCGGGGTCACGCATTACAGTGTGTCGCAAGGTAATGTCCTCAATTATACCTCTGTTGCCATCTGATAGAACAATCGAATCACCAACCCTGAACGGTTTGAATAGAATGATGAAAATACCACTAATAATATTACCTACTGCCTGTTGCGCAGCAAAGCCGATAGCGGCTGTCAGAATAGCGGCACCGGCCAGCATGGCAGACCCAACCCGTTTCAGTTCGGGGATTTTGTTGAATAGAAACAGCATTCCCACTATCACCACGAAGAAATTGATGGTATTTTTCAAAAAGGTGTAATTGGTAGGATCCATCTTCATTTTCTGAGCTGCTCTATGAAAAGCACGCTTCAAAATGTAAGAAGAAAGTTTAACCAAGAGAAAAGTACCAATGATAGCGCCCGCTATCCAGATAATTTCTTGCAAATAACCCATTGTTGGATGTTCCATAATGATAATTCAAGAGCAATCACAAATAATATTCAGGGAAAAACAGGGTGCTGTTTTTTTTCATTACACCAGGTAATGCATGAATCATCATTTATGTTGTAAATTTGAAGTCCAAAATTAGCATAAAAAAATGGAAACCCTTTCAATCTTGCAGAAATATTACGACACCTCGTCGATCGCGTACAACATTTTAGTGGAGCATAGCCGTTCGGTGACACAAAAAGCAGTGGCGATAGCCCGTTCACATCCAGCGTGGAACGCCGACATATCATTCATAGAAGAAGCCGGCATGATACACGACATCGGCATCTTTCTCACAAACGCGCCAGGCATCGGTTGTTTTGGTGAACATCAGTACATCGAGCATGGATACCTTGGCGCCGATCTGCTGAGAGCAGAAGGATACCCGCAACACGCCTTAGTGTGCGAACGTCACACCGGTGTGGGGCTTAGCGAACAAGAGATTATTGAAAAACAGTTACCACTTCCCCATCGTGACTTGATCCCTGTCAGCCTTGAAGAACAAATTATTTGTTTTGCCGATAAGTTTTTCTCAAAATCACACAACAACAAAGAGTTTTCTATAGAAGAAGTACGTTCGTCCCTTTCAAAATTTGGCAACAACGTGTTGAATCGCTTCGATGAATGGGCTTTCATGTTTCTTGGCTCGAATGTTGGTGAATTGATACGCAAAGCCAAAGCTGAGTAACTCCTTAAATTGCCATGGATGAGGGACAAATCCATTGGTAGCAACGGAGCTATTATCAAACCGCGGATGCACCGAAAGACGAACAGACAGAAACCGGTTCAAAGTAACATTGGCAATTGTTTCCCAGTCGAGATCCATCGTGTGATAGTTGGTAAAATAAGACAATCGCGAACTGATGTTCACATCGCTGGATATTTGTTTAGTGTATTCCAGGAGAATGGAACTACCAAACTCATGCAACGTGTTGTGCCCTGGCATAATACCATATAAACCTAAATTGAAATTTGCGGTATCAGCCACATGGATGTAGCGATAGGAAAGAGGCGTGATTAAAGCCGAAAAATCTTTTTTATATTTATAGTTCATACCAACACCTAAATCAATACGATAAGGAGAGAAAAGTCCATTCATGCGAGTATGCGAGTTGATACCCGAAAAAGAAGTCAGTGAATAGGTTGTAAATTCGCCTGATAAACTGTAATACCAGTTTTTCGCAGCCTTAACACCTAATTTACTGGACAATCGAATTAAGTTGTCAGTAATCGAATAGCCTCTTACCGTATCGGAAACCTCACTTTGAAGTCCCATGTGATAGGTAAAGTTATTATCGAACTGAATACTTTTCTGGTCATCGTAGTTAGCATTTGCATTTAAGATAAACAGCGTAGCCAGATTGCTTTGTCCACCTTGGTACCAATTTGCAGAGGTATAGTTTTGGGATAATTGCTCCAATACATTTCCGCTTGTCATCCAAGGGTCTTTCACTAATTTAGCAACCTTCATCTTCTCCGGAAAATAAAGCTCGTATTTGCGCCGAAGTTCCAATTCATGGCGCTTGGGTGCCGAAATATGGTGATTCACAAATTGTTCAGGATTTGGCAGAGACGACATATCGTATTTGTAATATCCTGCATTTACCAACATAAGTTGTGTTTTTTCCCAATCACGCAGGCTATCGGTATATCGTGCCGCATAGAATGCAGGGTGAAAATAATCAGCAACCGGACGACCAAAAGAGAGGTAATCCTTCTCCATTTGTGCTACCACAGGAGCCGGCTTGGGATGAAAGTGAACGTGGAGTCCGGTAAAAACCAAGCCCATAAACAAGGGATTTGCCGCATAAAAAGAGTGATCGGGTAACAGCGCATAATTAATACCATTAACGGTATCAAGCAATGGTTGCTGATTCTTTTGCAATAAATTAATCGCTAACGAATCAACATTCAAATTCAATTGGTTTGCTAATGACTGATGGTTAAGAGCAATGGTATCTTGTTGTCCAAAGCAAAACCACGCAAAGCCCGTAAAAAGAAGAGTGATCAAATGTTTTTTCATGAGAGACTTGATTCATCAAGTTGCAAAAATAGCTATTTTGTATCATGTCAAGCTCATGTTACTGCCTGAATTAAGTTTAAAATGCAACACAATGATATAGTTTCATCATTTTTAATGTTACTCCGGTACTTCCAGTTGAGTAAAACCTACAAAGGCTTACTGACACACGCCAACCCACAGTAAGCGGAAAATAAGCTACCTTTGTCATAGCAAACATCAATCCGCA